>CAYYFU010000088.1:2334-6564 GCA_964471095.1 uncultured Pseudomonadota bacterium | reverse complement strand
GAGTATAAACCGGAACGGATTTAATCCGGCCGGTTTGACGGAGCGAACGATCGGATAGTGAATTTCAGATGGGGTTATTAAGGGGAGAGTGGTATCTCCCCATAACGAAATGGAAGGGTGCTCGAGTGGCTTAAGAGGCATGCCTGGAAAGCATGTATACCGGGTTTCCGGTATCGAGGGTTCGAATCCCTCCCCTTCCGTTTTTGTTTTTCAAATGTTCTCCCCTATTTCTCGGTGACAACCACAAGATATTTCTTCAGCAGATCTTTAATAGCGACCAACGCGCCTTGCCTGGCAAAGGGTCGACTCTCAGCCACCCATAAGGCCAATTGGTAGAGATCGTCATGGGGCATTTCCAACCATTTGCCGTTAAGAAAAAGAAACGTGAAGAGAGAAGTCACCGCAATCCTCTTGTTCCCGTTCTGAAACGGATGATTTTTGATCATCAGATAAAAAAGGATTGCCGCCTTGTCGAGGAGGCTAGGGTACAGATCCTGATCGCCGAAGGACTGAAGCGGTGTCTTGAGACAGCTTTCGAGTTTACCGGGATACCGGGTCCCGAAATCGGGGATCGGCTCGTCCCATGACATGATTCTCTTGGCCAGGCTGTGGGCGATCTGTTCAACCTGATCGAGAGAGAGCTCGACCATCAGTGATGTCCCAGTTTGCGGATGACATCGCCGTATTCGCGGCAGGTCTTCTCCACCGCCATCTCAACTCTTTGCCTTTCCCGAGGAGAGAGGGGGCGGAAGATGCCGGTTAAACTGGAGGCGGGTACAATATAGGAGCGACCGACCTTTTCGGCATGAATTTCTCCCTTGTTGATCTTGCGCAGCAGATGTGTACGACTGATCCCCATCATTCGGGCAACTTCAGCCACGGAGTACATTTTTTCTCGTCCTGGAGCCATCTTGAACACTATGTATCATTTGAAACATATATCCAGTATTATGTTTCAAATGAAACATAATACTGGATAAATAGTTCATAATTTATAAACAAATTCATATGTTTATTTGACACATAACTCATTCTTCGCTAGATAACATCCCTCCGTGGTTGAACCAAGCTTTCAATCGCTGGGTCTCTCCGAGGCGAGTCTCAAACTGATCGACCAGGTCGGGTTTGAGAACCCGACCCCGATCCAGGCCCAGGCGATCATGGGCAGGGACTCCGCGGACTGATCCTTTGTCCGACCCGCGAGATCGCCCTGCAAACCAAGAAGTTCCTGGACCTGTTCGGCCAACACCACCGGCTAGTCACCGCCTGCGTGATCGGCGGGGTCAAGATGAATCCTCAGATCCGGGAACTCCGGGCAGGACCGGATATTGTTGTCGCAACGCCGGGACGCCTGCAGGACCATCTGGACTGCGGGAACGTCCACCTGGACCAAGTCGAGGAGCTGGTGTTGGACGAGGCGGATCGCATGCTCGACATGGGGTTCCTCCCCCAGATCGAGTCCATCATCCGGGAGGTGCCGCGGCAACGCCACACGATGATGTTCTCCGCGACAATGCCACCGACGATCGAATCGCTCGCCCGGCGTTATTTGACCAACCCGCTCCGGATCGACATCCTCCCGGAGGGACGGGCCGCAGAGGGGATCACGCATCGTCTCTATCTGGTGGAGGAGCCGAACAAAAAACCGTGCCTGCTCGCCTTGCTCCATCAGGAACTCGGCAGCACGCTCGTCTTCACCCGGACCCGGCTCGATGCAAACTGGATTTTGCGGATCCTGGAAAAGGAGGGGCATCCCGCCTCCAATATCCACTCCGACCGAACCCAGAAGGAACGGATTGAGGCGCTGGAGGGTTTTCGTTCCGGGGAACACCGGATCCTGGTCGCGACCGATATCGCCTCCCGCGGAATCGACGTGCAAGGGATCCAACATATCATCAACTTTGACATGCCGGGGTCGGTAGAAGAGTATATCCATCGGGCGGGGCGAACGGCGCGCGGCGATGCGGTCGGGATCGTTTCAACGATCGCCACCTGGCAGGACAAACCGATGATCCGGGAGATCGAGGAGGCGTTGGGAGAATCGCTCCCCCGTTGCACCCTCCCCGGCATCGAACCGTATGTCGAGATCAAGGTAAGGCCGTTCGGCAGACAGGCAAGGCGGCGGAAACGGCGATAAACCCCAATAAAAAATTTCACCCAGACGCAACTTGACAGGCACCCACCTCCGATGATTCGGTCGAGGGCCTCAGGGAGGCCAGGGGGATCCCTTAAAGCCCCAAGGAGGAATGGGATGAATCAAAAAATCTGGAGGGAAATCGAAAGGATCCGATCCGAAGTCCCCCGTTGGAACAAAGCGGGACATTCGCTCCGGACCTTTCATGCGGTCTGCAACCTCGGCCTTAAAATCAGCGAGTCGATCACCTGGGTCGGCTCCGGCAGACCCTCGAAGCCGGATCTTTTCGTCCTGCGGGACGCGGTCCAGTCACGACAGCTCCCGTTGGGGGGGCCTTCCGGCTCGATCAGCGAGCTGGACCAGATTTCCCACGGGCTGGAGGCGATCCGGTCCCAGATCGAGGACGGGAGCGCGGACGAGACAAGCCCCTGGACCCTGGAGTCGATCGACGCGACCCAGCTCAAGATCAGCCGGACGCTGGTCCAGATGGACCCGATGAACGAGGAGGAGCGGGGGATATTGCTCAACCACCTCCATCGGCTCGGCAACACCGTCTCTAACCGGCTGCTGTCGCTTTAAAATTCAATTTCGCTCTCTCGAAGTTTGTTTTATGCTCACAATGGAGGCGTGGCCGAGTGGTTGAAGGCACCTGTCTTGAAAACAGGCATACCCTTAAAGGGTATCGGAGGTTCGAATCCTCCCGCCTCCGCTTCAAAATTTCCAGGTGACCTTGCCGTAGAAGGTGCGGGGAACAAGCGTTGCCCCGGTAAAGGTGCCGGAAAACTCCTGATGCTTGTCGTCGGTCAGATTCTGCGCGACGGCGCTCAACTCAATCCGGTCGGTCGGCACCCAGCCGATACGGGTATCCAACCGGAAATAATGGGGGATATTACGCCCCTTTAACGGGCCGACGTAGTAAAAGATCGGGTCGAACTCGAAATGGTACGGCAGGTCGAAAGAAGGGTGGATGTTCACCTGATTTTTCGGCCCATCTCCCTCCGCCGTTGCAACGCTCGTGGTATCGGTGCTCCCGGGATCGACGGAAAGGTCCATATGGAGGAAGGAGTAGGCGGCGCTGACTCTCCACCAATCCAGCGGCCTCCATTGTGTTGCCAGCTCCGCCCCGGTCGTCGTCCCATTCATCCTATTGGCAAGGTTGAGCGGCAGAAAGAGGTGCGCCGGCGCCGGGGTTGCCTCGAGGGCGGCGGTCCCCGTCTCAAAGGTCCGAATGTCGTTGTAACGGGCGAGAAAGGCGGTCAGGTCGAGGGAGAGCTGTTCGGTCAGCTCGGTCCGGTAGCCGAGCTCGCCGGTCAGGGCGGTCTCCGGCTTGAAATTCGGGTTTCCGGCTGCCCCGACGAGGACAGGGAGCCCGCCCGTTGCCGCGCTGGGGGGTGTCACCATAAAGTTGCTCCGGGTGCCGTCTTCCACACGCCCCGGCGTCCGGACCGACCGGGAGAAGGCGCCCCAGACGGACTGATGGCTGGTTGGCGTCCAGAGGAGCCGCCCGGTCGGCTCCGCTTCGAAATCGGTATAACTGTTCCGCGACAGCTTGGTCCCGGCGATCAGGTGAAACCGGTCCGGGACGAGCGTGATATCATCCTGCACAAAGAGTCCGAAGTGATGGGTCGTCTGGTTCGGCGGGGTGGCGACAAAGAAGAGGCCGACATCCTTGAGTTTGTCCCATAGCAGACGATACCCGCCTCCCCACAGGATCTGGTGCCTTTCCCCCAGTTGGAACGAGTGGTGGCTGTCCAAGTCAATCGTGTGCCGGATCCCGTCGAAGGTTCCGACATCCTGCAATTTTTCACGATCGTAGTAGGCTTGGAGTTCCAGTTCCGAGGTTTCGGAAAAGGTGCGGGTCCAACGCCCCAGCCCGTTGCCGCCGGACATATGCTGGCCCCGATTCGCCACCGTGGAAAAGGGGGCATTGAGATCCGGGTAAGTGAAAAGGCCTCCCCCGTCGGCGTCAAAGAGATCCCCCTGCAGGGTCAACTTGTCGTCATCACCGAGTGACCAGTCGGTCCGGACCCCTCCCTGGATTCGGTCATTCCCGTCCTGGAAGTTGGCCCCCGCGGTGTTGGTAAAGTCGTCACGCC
>CAYYFU010000088.1:0-2324 GCA_964471095.1 uncultured Pseudomonadota bacterium | reverse complement strand
GACAAAGCCGCGGTAGGCAAAGTTTTCCCCGACCTTCCCCCCGAACCGGCCGTTCCCGATCGCCTGCTCCTGGATCCCGCCTCCGCCGGTAATCAGCGCCCCTTGGGTATCGTTGGCATCCTTGGTCACGATATTGATCACCCCGTTGACCGCGTTCTCCCCCCAGAGCGAGGTCCCCGGGCCGCGGATCACCTCGATCCGGTCAATATCCTCCAGGAGCGTATCCTGCCCCTCCCAGAAGACGGTCTGGGAGATGTTGGAATAGAGGCTCCTCCCGTCAATCAGGACGAGCATCTTGTTGGCATACCCCTCGTTGTAAAAACCGCGGGAACTGACGGTCCACTGGTGTGAGTTTATTCGAACCACCTGAAGCCCAGGGACCAGCCGCAACGCCTCCGGGATCGAGACCGCCCCCGACCGCCTGATATCATCCCCGGTCAGGATAAAGACGGCGGCGGCGGTCTCGGAGAGCTTTTGCCTCCGCTTGGTAACGGTCGAGACCTCGAGGTCCATCAGTCGTTCGATCGAAATCTCGGTCAGGTCGGCGGCGGCGAGGACCGGTTCCGCCATCAGCGGGGTGGCACACAGGGATATTAAAAAAAGCCCCGCGATCAGGATCTGCATGGAGATCTCCTCCGGTGCCTCCGGTCCCTTATACCAAATTCTGACGGACAGGGGAAGAAAAGATATGATAAGATTCCTTTCATGGTTCCCCGGGCCCGGCGTTTTCGCCTCCTCTTTTTTTTCTGCCTCTTCCTGGCCGTCCCCTCGCTCCGGGCCAGGGAAGGGACACCGACCGAATACGAGATCAAGGCGGCGTTTCTCTACCATTTTACCACCTTCGTGACCTGGCCCCCGGAGGCCTCGGGATCAAGACAGCCCACCTTCCAAATCTGCATCCTGGGACAGGACCCGTTCGACGCAGACCTGGAAAACACGATCGGGGGAAAGGCGATCCGCCGCCGTCCGCTCAAGATCCGGCGGCTGACGGCAATGGCTGAGGCGTCCGGCTGCCGGATCCTCTTTATCAGCCAATCCGAACGGGATCGTTACGGAGCGATCACTCAGGCCGTGCGGAACGAGGGGGTCCTGACGGTCGGTGAATCGGAGGAATTTGCCGAGGCGGGGGGGATGATCCAGTTCGTGCTGATCGGGGGAAAGGTCCGGTTCGCCATCAATGCGACGGCGGCGAAACAGGCGGGGCTCAAACTAAGCTCCAAACTCCTGAATCTGGCGACGGAGGTGCTCGTTGATTAATTTTAGGGATTGGCCGATTCGAAAGAAGCTGATCGGGATCATCCTGGCGGTGAGCGGGCTGATCCTGGTCGTCTCGGCCGGGTCGTTCATCTTCTACAACACCTCGACCCTAAAACAGGAACTGGTGCGGCGTCTGATCACGATGGGGGATATCCTCGGAGCCAACAGCCAGGCCGCCCTCACCTTCGATGACCAAACCGCGGCGGAGGAGATCCTCTCGGCCCTGCGGAACCACCCCCGGATCACCGCCGCCGCCCTGTACCGCCCCGATCAAACCCTGTTTGCCCGGTATCTGCGGGATGCCTCGGTCCGGCCGCCGCCGCCCCAGCCGCCTGCCGCGTCCGGAGAACGGATCTCGCGGCAGGCCATTGAAGTCTACCGTCCGGTCCGCTTCCAGGGACAGGCCTTGGGGACGATCTACCTCTGTTCGGATACCAAGACCCTCGCCTCGAGTCTCCGAAGATCCCTGATCATCGTCCTGCTGATCCTGGCCGGGGGCTACTACCTGATCTACTTTCTGGCGGAGCGGCTGCAAAGGTTCATTTCGCGGCCGATCGACCGGCTTGCCGGGACCGCGCGACAGGTTGCCGTGGAGAAGAATTACTCGCTCCGGGCGGTCCGGGGGGGGCAAGACGAGATCGGACAACTGATTGACGTCTTCAACGAGATGCTCGAACGGATTGACCGCCAGAACGAAGAGCTGCGCCACGGCCACGACGAGCTGGAACGCCGCGTTGCGGAGCGGACCGAGGCGCTGGCCCGGTCCAACCGGGAACTGGAGCAATTCGCCTACGTCGCCTCGCACGACCTGCAGGAGCCGCTGCGCAAGATCACCGCGTTCGGCGACCGGCTGAAGGAGGAGAGTCACGCCACCCTGGGCGAGACGTCGCGCGACTACCTCGACCGGATGGAGAAGGCGGCCGACCGAATGAAGGAACTGATCAACGGGCTCCTCCTCTACTCGCGTCTCTCCACCCAGGCCCAGCCGATGGAGCCGGTCCCGCTCGAGGAGGTCGTGCAGGAGGTGCTGGGGGATCTCGAACCGCGTCTTGCCGAGACGGGGGGTA
>CAYYFU010000087.1:0-6620 GCA_964471095.1 uncultured Pseudomonadota bacterium | reverse complement strand
CTCCTGCGCCCGAACCTGGACCCGCTCCTGCTCCTCCTCACGGATCATCTTGACCGAGAGCTCGGTGAGCTCACGGATCATCGACTCGACATCCTTCCCGACATACCCCACCTCGGTAAATTTGGACGCCTCCACCTTGATAAACGGGGCGGAGGCGAGTCTGGCCAGGCGCCGGGCAATCTCCGTCTTTCCAACCCCGGTCGGGCCGATCATGATGATATTTTTCGGGGCAATCTCGTCCCGGAGCTCCTCGGGAACCTGCATCCGCCGCCAGCGGTTCCGCAAGGCGATCGCCACCGCCCGCTTCGCCGCCTGTTGACCGATAATGTACCGATCCAGTTCGGAGACAATCTCCCGCGGGGTAAATTGCTTGAGATCCGATGTTTCAGAGTTCTTGGAGGGTGATTTGGTCATTGGTGTAAATACAGATCTCCGCGGCAATCCGCAACGATTGGTCCACAATCTCGCGCGCCGAGAGCTGGGTCCGCCGGATCAGGGCCCGTGCCGCCGCCAGGGCATAAGGCCCCCCCGAACCGATCGCCGCAATCCCGTCGTCCGGCTCGATCACATCCCCATTCCCCGAGATCGTCAGAATCTTCGTCTGATCCCCGACCAGCAGGAGCGCCTCCAGTTTTCTCAAGATCCGGTCCGTCCTCCAATCCTTGGCCAACTCGACCGCCGCCCGGACGATATTCCCCTGATACTCCTCCAGTTTGGCTTCGAATTTCTCAAACAGGGTCAGGGCATCGGCCGTCGATCCGGCAAAACCGGCCAACACCTTTCCCTCCCGCATCTTGCGAACCTTGGAGGCATGCGCCTTCAACACGGTATTATTGAAACTGACCTGCCCATCCGCCGCAAACGCCAATTTGCCGTCGCGCAGTACCGCCAGCACCGTTGTACTCCGAATGAAAATCCCCCCTCGCCCCCCTTTGACAAAGGGGGGATGGGGGGATTTATGCTTTGGGATGCGCCTTGTCATAAACCTCCATGAGCTGCTGCACACTCACATGCGTATACCGTTGGGTCGTGGAGAGGCTGGAATGCCCCAACAGTTCCTGAATCCCGCGAAGATCACTCCCCCCCTCCAACAGGTGCGTCGCAAAACTGTGCCGCAACGCATGAGGGGTCACCTTTTTGGCAATGCCTGCCTTCAGCGCCATCCGCCGGATCATCCTTTGAACTGTCCTCGCCGTCAACCCAAACACCCGCTTTGCCGGTTTCCATCCATCCAAACTTTGTTGGTACGCGAGGAGTGCCCCCTTCGCCTTGCTCCCCAGCGGGATCAACCGCTCCTTCTTCCCCTTGCCGACCACACGGATCCATTCCCCCTCAAAATCGACATCGGACCATTTGAGGCTCACCAGTTCCCCCACCCGAAGGCCGCAACCATAGAGGAGCTCCAGAATCGCCAAATCGCGCGGCTGGGTCGTCACCTGGATCATCTGAAATGCCTCGTCCACCCCTAAAAATCGGGGGATCTTCTTGGGAATTTTGGGGAGCGAGATAAAATCCATCGGCGAGGATTTAATCCACCCCCTCCGCGTCAAAAAACGAAAGAAACTTTTCAACGTGGAGACCTTGCGGGCAATCGAGACCGGACGACACGGGCCGTACAGACCGGCTAAAAAACGCCGCACATCGTCCGGGGTCGTGCGAGCAATCTTTGCCTCCGGCACCGCATGAAAAAACTGCTCCAGATCGAGATGATAGCTTTGCAAGGTCAACTTGGAACAGCCTTTCTCCTCCAGATGTTTTTCAAACGCCTCCCGATATTTCACGCTGTCTCCTCCTTCTTTAAATGATAACCGCAAGTCTCCACCAGGCATTTTATTTCATCCCCCCCCTTTTTGGTCTTGATGACAAGAAAGGCGGCCCCGCACTGCGGACAGGCCTGCGGAACCGGACGATCCCAGGTGGCAAACTTGCACTTGGGATAATTCGCGCAGCCAAAAAAACTCCTCCCCTTCTTGGTCCGTCGCTCCACGACCCGCCCCCCGCACTGCGGACAGTTAATACCGATCGAGATCGCCCGGGTCTCCTTGCAGTTCGGATAATTGGAACAGGCGAGAAACTTGCCAAACCGTCCCGATTTGATGATCATCTGCCCGCCGCACTGGGAACAAAACTCCCCGGTCACTTCTCGTTTGGCGAGCTGGATCTCTCCTTCATCGTTGCGATGAAATTCCCGCGTGTATTTGCACTCGGGATACTGGGTGCAGGCCAGAAACTCGCCGCGACGGCCCCACTTGATCACCAGCGCGCCGCCGCATTTTTCACAGGTGAGATCGGTCTTGATCTCCTGACGCTTGATATCCTTCATATGAACCTTCGCCTGCGCCAACGTCTTCTGGAACGGATCATAAAAATCCTTGAGGGCATCCACGCTCCGACGCCTCCCCTCCTCCACCTCATCGAGCTCCCCTTCCATCTGCGCCGTAAATTGGACGCTGAAGATTTCGGGGAAACAATCGACGAGCAGGTTGTTCACGATCTCCCCCAGCCGGGTCGGGGTAAATCGCCCCTGATCCTTCTGGACATATTCCTTGTCCAGGATGGTCGACACGATCGAGGCATAGGTCGAGGGTCGGCCGATCCCCTTATCTTCCAATTCGCGAATCAGGCTGGCCTCGCCGTAGCGGGGAGGCGGTTCGGTAAAATGCTGCTCCGGTTTCGCCTCCAGGATCCGCAACGTTTCCCCCTCGCGAAGATCGGGCAGCGTCGCCTCTCCCTCCTCTTCGTCCTCTTCCTTCTTCTCCACCTCTCGATCGATCTGGTAGGCGGCCAAAAATCCGGTAAATTTGATCTGGGAACCGACCGACCTTAATCCATAATCACCGGAAAAAAAAAAAAAAACGGTCTGGTCGTAGACCGCCGCGGCCATCTGCGAGGCCAGGAAGCGTTTCCAAATCAGATCGTACAACTTGAACTGATCCGTGGTCAGATATTTCTTCACCTGCTCGGGCGGGTGATCCAGGGAGGTCGGCCGGATCGCCTCATGGGCATCCTGAGCCGCCTTCTTGTTCTTGAACTCGTTCGGCTTTTCCGGAAGAAACGCGGCGCCGTATTTTTTCGCGATCACCGCCCGGACCTGTTCGATCGCACTCGCCGCCACCCGGGTCGAATCGGTCCTCATATAGGTAATCAGACCGACCGGCCCCTCTTCCCCCAGCTCCACCCCCTCATAAAGCTGCTGGGCAAACATCATCGTTCGCTTCGCGGTAAAGCCCAATTTTTGCGAGGCGTCCTGTTGGAGACGACTGGTGATAAAGGGGGCCGGGGCGTAGCGACGCCGCTCCTTCCGAACGATCGACTTCAGCAGGGGCGCCGTTTTTTGGATCTCCTGCACCGCCCGCTGCGTTGCCTGCTGATTTTCAGGGACAATCTTCTGCCCCTTATGGGTCACCAATTTTGCCGCAAAAGGGGGCGGGTGGCTCCCCTCGAGGATAAAATCGAGGCTCCAGTACTCCACCGCCTGAAATTTCTTGATCTCCGCTTCCCGTTCGCAGATCAGTCGGACCGCGACCGACTGGACACGCCCGGCGGACAACCCGCGACGGACCTTGTCCCAGAGGATCGGACTGACCTGATAACCGACCAGGCGATCCAGGATCCGTCGCGCCTGCTGCGCCTCGTAGAGATTGCGGTCCAGGGTCGTGGGGTGCTGGATCGCCTCGCAAACAGCCTTTTTGGTAATCTCATGAAAGAGGACCCGCTGAATCTTCTTCCCTTTTTTGGCACCCTTTCCCGAAATCTCCTCCGCGACATGCCAGGCGATCGCCTCTCCTTCGCGATCCGGGTCACAGGCGAGCAAGACCACCTCGGCGGCGGCGGCCGCCTTTTTTATTTCGGAAACTACCTTCTTTTTTTCAGCCAGCAGGAGGTAGGTCGGCTCAAAGTTATTCTCGACATCGACCCCCAGCTTTCCCTTGGGAAGATCCTTGATATGACCGACCGAGGCCTTGACCAGATAATCCTTCCCCAAATACTTGCTGATCGTCTTTGCCTTCGCCGGTGACTCCACAATGACGAGTGATTTACCCATTTTTTTCGAACCAGCCGCCGGGGCTCTGGCGGACCTTCCCCTCCATTTCAAGCGCGAGCAGCCGCGTACTGACCTGGGCCGGTGAGAGACCGCTCTCTTCCACCAACTCATCCACGGTCTTTTTCCCTTCACCCAGAATTCTCAAGACCGGCTCCTCCGGAACGTCCTCCTGTAAAGAAAGTTGCCTCGGGGAATCAAGCGGAAGTTTTAAAATATCAAAAATATCCCGGAGTGCGGTGAGCGGCGTGGCCCCCTCCGCGATCAACCGGTTGGTCCCGGCGCTGCTGGGGGAATCGATGTTTCCGGGGACTGCCAAGACCTCTTTCCCCTGTTTCAAGGCCCACTGCGCCGTGTTGAGGGCGCCGCTTTTTTGACCCGCCTCGATCACCACCACCGCCTGAGAAAGGCCGCTGATGATCCGGTTCCGCTGCGGGAAATGGATCGGGTTGGAGCCGATCTCGGGAGGAAATTCCGTCACCACGACCCCTTGTCCTCCGATCCTCTCTTTGAGATCAAGATTCTTTTTGGGATAGGGGAAATCAAGCCCACACCCCAGAACCGCGATTGTCTTGCCACCCCCCGCCAATGCCCCCTCATGCGCCTCCGTATCAATGCCATAAGCCAGCCCGCTCACCACGACGATCCCCTGTTCGGCAAGTCCCCGGGCCAGGCGAAAGGCGGTGCGACGTCCATAGGCGGTCGGTTCCCGGGTCCCGACAACCGCCACCCGAACCGCTTCATGCAGAAGCGGGATCTCTCCCTTCCCCCAGAGGCAGGGAGGGGGATCGGAAATGGTCAAAAGATCGGGAGGATAATCGGACTCTCCACAAGAGAGTTTAAACATGAAGGGGGTTACTTCTTCCCGTCGACCCGGAGTCTCAGCTCTTTGCCGACCTTGAAGAAAGGGAGCTTCTTCGGTTTGACCGTAATCGATTCACCGGTGCGTGGGTTACGACCGGCATAGGATCCATAGTCCTTCACGACAAAACTGCCCAAACCCCGAATCTCAATCCGATGCCCCTGTTTCATCGCATCGACCATGGTGTCAAAAATCAGATTTACCACATCCTCGGCCCGTTTTTTGGTTGTTTTGGTCTTCTCGGCAACCAGCTCGATCAGGTCTGATTTATTCATCGCTCCCTAAGCCTTTCTGAGGCATCTTTCTAATAGCCCAGAATCATTGGTAATTTAGCACCGGTGGCGGACGGTGTCAACTCTTCCGTTTGCCGACCATCGGATTGACCGGCACCTGCTGGGCACAAAGCGGACATTTTTCCTTCTCCCAGGCCTCAAAGGAAAGTCTCAGCAGAGAAAAAAGTTGCGGGACAGACCCCAAATCTTGCGCGGTGACCCCTCCCCGATTACAGAGGGCCGCCACCGCAACGACATCGGCGGCATGACCCCTCGCGGCCTCAACCACCTTTTTGACCGAACCGCCGGTCGTTAAAATATCCTCCACGACCAGCACCTTGCGTTCCCGAATCAGTTGATCGTAACCGCGACGGATCACGAACGACTCACCGTCCCCTGCCTTCTCGGCATAAATCCCCAAAACTTCGCGACCGGACCTTTGAGTTAAAGTGTGTGCGGTCCACTGGGAAAGGATCACACCGCCGACCGCCGGGGCGAGCACCGCCTCGACACCCTTGTTCAAGAATGGCTCGGCCATCGCCTCACACAGTTTGGAAATCAATTGGGTGTGGGGATAGATCGCGTCTTTATTGACGTAGGCGGAACCATGTTTGCCGGAGGTATAGATAAAATGACTTCCGGTGATCACCGCCCCGACCTGATGCAAAATTTCCAAAACCTCTTTTTCGGTCACGCAATCTCCTCCAGTATTTTTTGAACCGCCTGGACCGGACTGCCAATCTCCGCCGGTGGCCGGGTGATCGGACGACCGATCACCAGATAATCGGCGCCTGATTTGACCGCCTCCCGCGGGGTCATCACCCGTTTTTGATCACCGGCCGCCGCCCAGCTCGGTCGGACCCCCGGTGTGACGGTTATTATTTTTTTTAGTCCAGCGGCACGAACGGCCAGCAATTCTTGTGGAGAGCAAACGATGCCGTCCATCCCCGCCTCCGCGGCCAACTGGGCCATCTGCAGGATTTTCTCCCGGGCAGATGACCCAAAGATGAGGCGCGAAGTTTCGTCCGAGTGCGAGGTCAAGACCGTGACCGCCAGCGCCAACGCCCTCCCCTTGTTCGCCACCGCCGCCTGGAGCGCCTCTTTCCCGGCAGAGGCGTGGACATTGAACATCTTGACCCCCAGACCAGCAACCGCCTTGGCAGCGGCGGCGACGGTATTGGGGATGTCGTCGAATTTCCCGTCGAAGAAAATCTCCCCGCCCCGCTCCTTCACAAACCGGACCGCCTGCGGGGCACCGACAGAGGTGATCAGCTCAAGTCCCACCTTAAAGCAACCGACATAGGGTGAGAGCTGTTCGACGAGCGTCCCCGCCTTTTCGAGGCTGTCGACATCGAGCGCCACAATGATCCGGTCTTTTGGGTTCATCTCTGTGCCCCCGGGCAGAATCGAACTGCCATCTTTGCCTTAGGAGTGCACTGCTCTG
>CAYYFU010000086.1:2113-6681 GCA_964471095.1 uncultured Pseudomonadota bacterium | reverse complement strand
CGGCGATCAGCTGGACGCCTTTTTTGTCGACAATGGCGTGCTTCGTAAAAATGAGGCAACGAGGGTTCCGGAACTTTTGAAAACCGCCGGTGTTAGGGTCAAAACGCTCGATGCCCGCGAACGCTTTCTGGGAGCGCTTCGTGGGGTCGTTGATCCGGAGGAGAAGCGGAAGATCATCGGTCGTGAGTTCATTGCCCTTTTTGAGGAAGAGGCCAGGAAATTCGGCGCCGCGTTTTTGGCGCAGGGGACCCTTTACCCCGATGTGATCGAATCGGTCTCGTTTCGCGGCCCTTCCGCGACGATCAAGAGCCACCATAACGTCGGTGGTCTGCCGGAAACGATGAAGCTAAAGCTGATCGAGCCGTTTCGGGAGCTCTTCAAGGACGAAGTTCGGCAAATCGGTCGGCTCTTGAAGATGCCGGAGGAGATCATCGGGCGTCAGCCGTTCCCGGGACCGGGGCTTGCGGTCCGCATTCTTGGAGAGGTGACACCGGAGCGATTGGCGATCCTCCGGGAGGCGGACGACATTGTCGTCGGCGAGTTCAAGCAGGCCGGCTGGTACGGCAAGGTCTGGCAGTCGTTTGCGGTGCTATTGCCGGTCAAGACCGTCGGCGTGATGGGGGATGCTCGCACCTATGAAAATGTGATCGCGCTCCGGGCGGTCGAGAGTCGTGACGGGATGACCGCCGATTGGGTGAAGCTCCCGTATGACTTGTTAACCAAGATTTCTTCCCGGATCATCAATGAGGTTCGCGGAGTGAACCGCGTCGTCTACGACATTTCCTCCAAACCCCCCGCCACAATCGAGTGGGAATAACTGGGGTCAAGGCTTTACTTTATTCAGGTTTGCTGATAGGGGATTCATGCATGTCACGACCTCTTCGCATCGAGTATCCGGGCGCCTGGTATCATGTGATGAACCGAGGGTTGGCGAAACGCAATATTTTTCGCTCCGATCTGGATCGGAGATCTTTTCTTTTCTTGCTTGGTGAAACCGTCAGATGCTACGGAATTGAGGTCCACGCATTCTCACTCATGCCGAATCACTATCACCTCCTTGTTCATACACCGCAGGCAGGCTTGTCTCGGGCCATGCGGCATTTGAACGGCGTTTACACGCAAAAGGCAAACTGGCACTGGAAATCCGATGGCCCGATCTTCCGAGGCCGGTATAAGGCGATGCTGGTTGAAAAGGAGGAATACCTTCTTGAACTCGTCCGATACATCCACATGAATCCGGTGCAAGCCGGACTATGCGATGTTCCGGAAGATCATGGATGGACCAGTCACAGGATGTATCTGAAGCGGGATCAAAAACCAGACTGGCTTGCGACCGACGAAGTCTTGAGCTATTTTGGAGGGCGTAAAGGTGAATCGATTTCAGAGATGCATCGATACGTATGCGAGGGAATTCCGGTGCCGTTTATAAATGTGCTTGATCAACAACAGGCCATTCTCGGAACAAAGGGTTTTTGCGAATGGGTCTATCGTAACTTTGGTAAGAAGGAGCGGGACAAGCTCGGAATTCCGCTGAAAGTGCGAAAGCCAAGGCGAAAGATATCCCCGTCGCTCATCCTGAAAAAAGTGGCACATGCCTATCATGTGCCCATCGGGGCCGTACGAAGAGGCTGCTCAGGTGTTGAAAACGAGGCTCGTTCAACGGCTATCTATTTGGGCCGTCAGCTTGCCAATATTTCTCATCAGGAATTGTCTCGTTGGATTCGTGCGAGCGATGGGAACGCCGTTGGTCAGGCGTATTATCGGTTTAAGCAGAAGCTTCAGAGAGATCAAAAGGCGAAGCAATTAACCGTAGCAATAGCCAACGCCATCCTGAATAATGTAAAGCCTTGACCCCAGTTATTCCCAACGCTTGACCCACGGCAACAGCAGATAGGCAGGGAGGGCGGCGAAAAAGGTTGCGAGGAAAAAAAGCGCGTAGCCCCAATGTTCGGCGGCGACCCCGCTAAATCCGCCAAAAAACCGGGTCATTCCGAACAGGGCGGAGAGCAGCGCGTACTGGGTCGCCGCCTGGTTTTTGTTGCAGATCCGCATCAGGAACGCCATGAAGGAGGCGGAACCGAGCCCTGCCGTGAACGATTCAAAGAGTGAGGCGCCATAGAGAAACGGGCGTCCCAGATCAAGACCGGCAACCGCCGCATATCCCAGATTGGAGAGCGCCTGACCGAGTCCCAAAATCCAGAGGCCGTGAAAAATCCCGTAGCGACTTGTAAAGAGCCCCCCGGCAAGCGCCCCCAGGATGCTCAAAACAACCCCTCCGATCGTGGAGATCGTGCCGATCTCCTCCGGCGTCATCCCGCGATCGACCCAGAACGGCTTGACCATCGGGCCCATCAACAAATCCCCTGCCTTGTAGGTCAGGATAAAGAGAAAGACAGCTACCGAGCCGCGGCGACTTAAAAACCCCCAAAAAGTTTTGAGCCACTCATGTCGGGGCAGGTGGACCACAGGGACGGCCGGAGATCGTGAGGCAACAACGGCAAGCAAGATAAAGATTAGTCCGATGATCGGAAAGATCCGCCCCCAGCCGAACGGCCGGATCAGATACATCGTGCCACCGCCCCCCAGGAGCAGCGCGATTCGGTAGGCCGATATCCGGAACCCATTCGCGACCCCTTCCTCCCCCTTGTCGAGCAGACCGATCGTGTAGGCGTCGATCGCGATATCTTGAGTTGCCGAGGCGGTCGTAAATATCAGCAGGGCGGTCCAGAGCAGGGGGCCTGGTTCTGAAAGATGCGGGACCAGAAAGAGGACCCCCGCCATTGCCAGACAGCAGGCGATGACCCAATGGGAACGCTGGCCCCATCGATCGATTGCCGGTGCCCAGAAGACCTTGATCGCCCAAGGGAGCGTCAAAAAGAACATGAAGCCGATTTCTTTGAGGGAAACGCCCTGAGTCCGGAAGTAGACTGGGAGGATGTCGTAGACGATCCCTAATGGCAGACCTTCCACAAAATACAGCAGTGAAACCCAAACGAGTTTCTTTTTTAGAGAGATCATGAATCAATATCCTGAATAATGTAAAGCCTTGACCCCAGCCCTAGGCCTTTAGGGAGAATGGGGTGAAATCGGTCCGCCTGTCAAAGAAATCTTCATGCTCTTTCGCTTTAAGGAAATTGACGACCTTGTAGGTGAACGGGGTCATCACCACCTCCCAAAGAACTTTAAGGAGGTAGTTGGTGATCATCACCTGGAGAACAAGATCAGTAGACCAGACCCCCCAGAAGGCCAACGGGTAGAAGATCAGCGAGTCGACCCCCTCGCCGACGATCGTCGAACCGATCGTCCGGCTCCAGAGCCAGCGCCCCTTGGTCCGGAGCTTCATCTTGGCCAACACAAAGGAGTTGGTGAACTCCCCGGCAAAGAAGGCGACAAGCGACGAGAGGGCAATCCGGGGGGTCAGCGAGAAGACCGTCTCATACGCCTGTTGCATCTTCCAGTGGGGGGCGGGGGGGAGCCAGACGATGAACCAGGCAACCAGCGAGGCAAACCCCAGCGCGGCAAAGCCGGACCAAACAACGCGTCGGGCCCGGGCGTAGCCGTAGACCTCGGTCAGGATGTCGCCGAAGATGTAGGACAACGGGAACAGCAGGATCCCGGCGCCGAACTCGAACCCCCAGAGGGTTGCCACCTTGGAGGCGGAGATCACGTTCGAGCAGAGCAGGATCGTGACAAAGGCGGCGGTCAGGAAATCGAGGTATTTGTAGCCACGCTGGGTCATAGCATCGTTATCCACCTTTTAGAAAACCCAAGCATTTTCAGCAAGTTAAATCCTTAAAGACGTACATAACCCGTATCATGGTTATCTTGGTCGTACGAGTAACCATCATAATGGTCAAGAAGTTCAAGTCCTCAAGTGGTCGATGGCAAAGATCCGGATCACCGAGTGGGAGTAGAATGGCCTTGACAAATGGACACTTGAAACGTACACTTCAAGAGGATGTTTACCGTGGATCAAAAGACGACCTTTGTGGGAATTACGGATCTTCGGACCGAAACCCAGGCGATGCTCAAGGCGCTGAAACATTCCCGCGTGATCCTCACCGACAGGAATGCGCCTCGTGCCGTGGTGATTGATTATGAGGATTTTGAGAAGATGAAAGAGTTGATTGAGATGGCGGAAGAGGGGATGGACGCGATCGAGATTGGCAGAAGAAAGAAACAGGCCAAAAAATTTCTGACCCACGAACAAGCCTTGAAGGCACTCTCCTTGAAATAGCATGTTCGAAATCCGCTATCACCCGGATGTCGTTCGCAGGGATCTGGAAAAATTCGACCCTCCGGTCCAGAAAAAGATCCTGGCGCAGATCCGGAAAAAACTGACCGTTGCTCCCGAAGAGTTTGGGAAACCGCTCCGTTACAGCCTGAAGGGGTATTGGAGGTTGCGGGTTCGGGACAATCGGGTTGTCTATCAGGTCAATCTTCCGAAAAAAATCGTTACCGTCTGGTTGGTGGATCAAAGGAAGGACGATCAGGTCTATATCGATTTTTTAAGGCGCTTGGGGCATGCATAAACAAAAAAGCCCCCCCGCCTTAAGGCGGAGGGGCTT
>CAYYFU010000086.1:0-2103 GCA_964471095.1 uncultured Pseudomonadota bacterium | reverse complement strand
CGATTGGCAATCAGGATTTTACTGAACCGCGAGCGTCAGCTCCTTCTGGAGCCGGTTCCCCGCATAGTCTTGTGCATCCACATAGACCGTCACGGTGCTGACGGTGGCCGCACCCGAGACGTCATCCGCCAGACCGCCGGCAGGTACGCCCAGGGGAACGATGTACTTAATTGCCTCCGTCTCATTGATACCACCCACGCAGGTGCCGTCCGTGACGGAAGGACAACCGGCGGCGGCACCGCAAACCCCTGCGGCACCAACGCCCTCGTTGACCAGGGTTCCAGTGTTCAGGTTGACCCGGGTTGGGCCGGAGAGGACCGTGGTGGTGGCACCGGTTGTCGTCGCCTCCACTTGGACAGAACCGACCACCAGCTCGTCGAATTCCAGACAGACCGCCGCGGGGCCCGCTCCATTATCGTCGCCATTGTAGTTGTCAACGGTCGGATCGGCAACCGTCGTATCCGACGCCGGAAATGCATAGATCACGGCATTCCCATTAAACGCCGCGTTCAGGGTGGCAAAATCTGCCGATACGAAGTCGCCGACAGCTGTACCGGCTACTTCACCCCCTTGCGGGACATTTGCCGAGACGGTCCCATCCAGCACGTAGAGCCCGTTGGCCGAGAGGGCCGCCGTCGGGGCGATCGTTAGGACGGTATTTCCGGCAGAGAGTGCAGGGGTAAACGCGGTATCGACCGGGGTATCGACTGTCTCGTCGCCGTCAAAGTCAACCGCGCCGGCGATTGCGAGGAGGCCGCTTGCAAACGCGGCATCTCCGCCGAGCGAGAGTTGAAGCTGACCGGTCGCCAGATCGGCAACCGGATAATTGAAGACGAAGACCAGCGAACCGTTCGCCGCGACGCCGCATCCCGGCATCACGACATCTTCCGTCACGCCAAACTGGCCGCAACTGGAGGCAACCAGCGCCGGGGTGTCATCCGCCCCGACCGCCCCCATCGCAATCGTGAAGGTGGATGGCGAATCTAGCAAGGTATCAAGTACCGTCGCGGCCGCTGAAGCGGTGCGAAAGTCATAGTCACCATCGGCATCGGTATCGCAGGCCGGTGCCACGATCGTGTAATCGATCAGTGGATTTAACCCAGCCAGACTTGCCGCACCGGCGGTATCTGTTGTCGCTACAACCTCGATACCGGTCAGGACGTTGGTGCTCTGGCTTCCACCGGTTCCAGTCGTCGGCTCATCAGATCCAAAGCCAGTGTTTAATCCAACAGCGGCGGTGCTCGGCACGGCATAGACCGGACAGCTCGCGATTGCCGCACCGGTGTTTATGTTCACCAAATTCACTGTGGCGGTGACACCCTTGACCATCTGGATATCGCCCAGATCTTCTGCGATCGGGCTGTTATCTTGGGAGGCACCACCAAAGGTACAAAGGGTCTGGATCGTTGCGTAGTTGGTTGCCGCGATTCGGACCCGATAACCGGTCGTTTCACCGGTCGGGAGCTTCTGGAACCGGAACATCCCCGCCTCGTTAAAGAGGGTGGTGTCGGCATCGTCCGCCGCGGTCGTCGTCCCGACGACAAAGTTCACGTCATCGGTGCCCGCCTTCGGCGTGTTGTCCTTCTTGGAGGGGATCGCACCGGCGAAGATTTCAACGGTGGCCGCCTCCAGTCCGGCCCGGGTGGAACGATCGATCACCCGCCCGAAACAGATCCCGACCTCGCGTGCGAGGCTCCCGGTGACGCTCCCGGACCCGCCGCAACCGGCGAGAAGGCTGGAAACGACCAGTGTGATTCCTAACAGGATGCTTGTTCTCATTTGATTTCTCCTTTAATAGTTCGAATTAAACCTGCCCCAAGTTTCCAGTCGTTTAATCCCATTGAGAGGGGGGTGTCAATCAAAATTTAGGGGACTTGCCTCAAACTGTATTCATTGGTAGACGGCCCTCATGTCTGATGATTTCGAGTCCTACCTGATCTCCGTCATACGTCCCATCCATCGGACGACGCGCGAGGAACGGGAAAAAATCCTGCAGGAGGCCCGATACAATCTCTTCAAGATCCCTTCAAAGAAGGTCATGTTCGATTTCCTGACCAATGCCGGGACCGGGGCGATCAGCAATCAACAACTGGCGGAGATCAT
>CAYYFU010000085.1:3217-6845 GCA_964471095.1 uncultured Pseudomonadota bacterium | reverse complement strand
AACCGCCGGCGACCCGCTCCGCATACACACTCCGTGTACCCGGAACGGTTTTCAACACCGCCTCGAGGTGGGTCCCGATCTCCTCGATCTTCTTCAGATCGGCCCCGAAGATTTTCAAACCGATCGGTGTTCGGATCCCGGTCGCGAGCATGTCAATCCGGTTCTTGATCGGCATCGTCCAGGCGTTGGTCCAGCCGGGGAGCTGGAGCGCCTTGTCCATCTCGTCAATCAACTCCTCCCACTGGATCCGCCTTGACCCAACCGGCCAACGTTTGACCTTGCGCCACTCCTTTTTCGGTTTCAGGACCACCGTCGTCTCGACCATCGAAAAGGGTGCGGGGTCCGTCGAGGTGGTTGCCCGGCCGATCTTGCCAAAGACCGTCTCGACCTCCGGAAATGATTTCAAGATCCGGTCCTGAACCTGCAACATCCTTTGCGCCTCGGTGACCGAGATCCCGGGGAGCGTCGTCGGCATGTAGAGGATCGCCCCCTCATTCAACGGTGGCATGAACTCGCTTCCGAGCATGAAGAAGACCGGGACGGTAGTCAGCATGAGCAGGCCCGCCGCGAGCAAGGTCTTCCTTCGATTTTTCAGGACGAACCGGCAGGCCGGTTCGTAGATCGCAAAGAGCCGCCGGCTGATCGGATGGGTCTCCTCCGGGTAATATTTCCCGACGAGCGCGGCGTGGGCGATCTTTTCGAACCACTTCGGTTTCAGGGAAAACGGGTCCATCCGGGCGAACAGCATCCGGAGCGCCGGATCGAGCGTGACGGCGAGTAGGGCGGCGATCGCCATCGCAAGGTTCTTGGAGTAGGCGAGCGGCTTGAAGAGCCGACCCTCCTGATCCACCAGTGTAAAGACCGGCAGGAAGGCGACCGCAATCACGAGGAGGGAGAAGAAGACCGACGGACCGACCTCCTTTAGTGCCTGGAGCCGGATTTCATGGAAATCCCCCTTGCGGCCACCGGTGAGCCCCAACTGGAGCTTCTTGTAGGCGTTCTCGACCTCGACGATCGCCCCATCCACCAGGACCCCGATCGAGATCGCGATCCCGGCCAAGGACATAATGTTGGCGGTCAGCCCCATCAGGTAAAACGGGATAAAGGCGAGCAGGACCGAGACCGGTATCGTGACGATCGGCACGATCGCGGTGGGAAGATGCCACAGGAACAGCAGGATCACGGCGGAGACGATCAGCATTTCGTCAAGGAGCGTTTTTTTAAGTGTCTCGATCGCACGCCGGATCAGGTCGGCACGGTCATAGGTGGTGACGATCCGGACCCCCTCCGGGAGCGAAGGCCGAATCTCGTCCAGTTTTTTCTGCACCCGGTCAATCACGTTGAGGGCGTTCTCGCCATAGCGCATCACGACAACACCGCCGACGACATCCCCCTTGCCGTCCAGATCGGCGACCCCGCGCCGGATGTTGGGGCCAAGCGAGATTTTTCCGATATGCCTTACTTGAATCGGCGTTCCGCTCTTCGGGTCATTCCCGACCGCAATCTTCTCCAAATCCTCGATCGTCTTGATGTAGCCGCGCCCGCGGACCATATATTCACGACCGGAGAACTCGACGAGTCGCCCGCCGACCTCGCTGTTCCCGTTCCGGATCGCCTCGATCACATGATTGACCGGCAGATTGTAGGCGAGGAGCGCCGCCGGGTTCAGTGCGACCTGATACTGCTTGATCGCCCCGCCGAATGTCGCAACCTCGGCAACCCCCGGGACCGACTGGAGCTGGTAGCGCAGGTTCCAGTCTTGATAGCTTCGGAGTTCCTGAAGGTCGTGCTTGCCGCTTTCATCCACCAGTGCATATTCAAAGACCCACCCGACGCTGGTCGCATCCGGACCCATCTCCGTTTTAACCCCCTCCGGGAGCGAGGGGGTGATCTTGGAGAGGTACTCGAGCGTCCGGCTCCGGGCCCAGTAAAGATCGGTCCCATCCTCGAAGATCACATAGACGTAGGAGAAGCCGAAGTCGGAGAAGCCGCGGATTGTCTTCACCTTCGGGGCGCCCAGCAGGGCGGCGACGATCGGATAGGTGACCTGGTCCTCCATGATGTCGGGGCTCCGGTCCCAGCGGGAATAGACGATCACCTGGGTGTCGGAGAGGTCGGGGATCGCGTCGAGCGGGACCCGCTTCAGGCACCAGAGGGCGATCCCGACAAAGAAGAGGACGATCGTCAGGACGACGAATTTATTCCGGCCGCTGTAATCAATAATTCGTTCAATCATGGTTCGCGCACCCCTCACCCGCCCCGGTTACGGGGCACCCTCTCCCGCAAGGGGAGAGGGCTTAATGGCTATGTTCCTTGGTACCACTGACCGCCGCTTTTAGCTGACTCTCCGAATCGATCAGAAAGGCGGCGCTCGTGGCGACAATCTCACCTTCTTTTAAACCCTCCAGAATCACCCGCTCCTCCGCCGTATCCGGACCGGGTGTCACCTCGCGGGCGGCAAAATGCGTCCCTTCGTGGACGACAAAGACGAGCGATCGGGTGCCGGTCTCGATCAGCGCCGATTTCGGGACCAACAACTGTTCACCGAGATCCACCTTCAGCGTAACATTCAGGAAACTCTCCGGCAGGATCTTGCCGCCGGCCCCGGGGACCTCGATCCGGACTCGAGCCGAGCGGGTCATTGGGTCGAGGACTGGACTGATCCCCCTTACAGTGCCTTCATAAATTCCGCTTTTCCCCTCGAGGATAATTATTGCCGTCTGTCCTACTTTGACGGTGGTTGCGTCAGTCCCGTAGAGCGGGGCGTAGATCCAGACCGATCCGCCTTCCTTTGGGAGGGTCAGTGCCGGGTCCGGCTCGTCGCGTTGCTTGAGTTCCCGGATCTCCTCGTCCCCCATCCCCAACAGTTTCAGTCGATCGCGGGCTGCCGATTCGAGACTCAGCGATCCGGCAGAAATCTCCAGAAACTCGGTCTGTGCCACCGCCAACTCTGAATCAAAGGCGACCCGTCCCGGCGCCCGGATCTCCCTGACTGCCGGTTTGCGAACCACCGGGGCGGTGGTGACGCCGATCGTCTGCTGGCGGTCGGGGGAAACCCTCACCCCCGCCGCCTGCGGCGGCGTACCCTCTCCCGCCGAGGGGAGAGGGCTAGAGGAAGGGGGCTCTTTGTAAACCGGTACCAGTTTCATCTGGCAGATCGGGCAGGAACCCGGTTTGTCGGCATGGATGTGTGGATGCATCGGGCAGGTGTAATGGCTGATCGCCTGTTCATGTTCGGTGGTTGGTGTTGGTCGTAGCAGGTAAAAGGCGACCACCCCTCCCAGAACGGCTAAAAGTCCGGCGATTATCAGAATTCGTTTATTCATACTAATTGCTCCTTTCCTTACCCTCCCCCTCTTAATGTAAGAGGGGGCTGGGGGGAGTTATACCTCCCTCCAGCGGGGATCCAACGAGTCGCTCGAGACGCGCGTAGGCGATCCCGAGCCCCGACTGATTTTCAAAAAATGTCATCTCCAGATCGCGGAGCGTCCGAGCGGCATCGACAAGGGTCAGGAATTGAACCTTGCCGGTCCGGTACGAGGTCCGGGCGGTCTTGAGCGTTGCGTGTGCCGCCGGAAGGATCTCCCTTTCGTAATTTTCGAGAATCTCCTCGCTCGCGCGGACGGCA
>CAYYFU010000085.1:997-3207 GCA_964471095.1 uncultured Pseudomonadota bacterium | reverse complement strand
TGCTCGATCTCGTGTCTCGTATGAATCTTGGCTGACTCCGATTCGGAGCGGGTGGCGGCAAGCGATGCCTTCGCCTCGTTGATCTCCCCCCGATTTTTCCAGAAATAGAGCGGAACATTGAGCATCGCGGTCCCGGTCCAGGCATCCTGACGATTGGTGCGCTGGTTGTATTCAAGCCCTAAGCTCACGTCCGGCAATAACCCCTGACGGGCGGCGGTCAGCTTCGAGCGGTCGCGCCCTTCCAGGGCTGAAAGCGCCGTCAATTCGGGCCGAGATTCCAATGCCCCTGATGCAACCTCATCTAATGAGGTGTCGAGCCTTGGAAATTCGAGCTTATCCGGGAGGCGGATCTCCTGATGACCCGGACGATTCAGGAGCGCCTTGAGATGTGCCAGGTGGGTCAGCCGTTCCTGTTTGAGCTTGATCTCCTCATTTTGGAGGGTCGAGAGCTCCACCTGCGCCTTCAATGGGGTGTCGGCCGATGTCTGGCCGGTCGCGTAGGCGGTCTTGGCGGAGGCAAGCAGTTGCCGGAACAGATCGGCGTTCTCTCGTGTAATCTCCAGCTGGTGGTCGAGCCGGTAGATCTCATAGTAGGTCATCTTGAGGTCGAGCAGGACGTCGGCGATCCGGCCCCGAGAGATCTCGCCTTGCGCCCTCGCATCAAACCGGGCTGCCTTGCCCCTGGTGTGTCTCTTGCCGGGGAACGGGAGCCTCTGCTCCAGGCGATAATTCACCATCTCCCCCTGACCGACGTCGAGGGTATCAATCGGCACCTCCTCGAACATGACGCCGACCGACGGGTCATCGAGCCCCTTCGCCTGGGGGACCCGGGCACGGGCCGCCTCGGTCTGAAAGCCGGCGGCTCGAACATCCGGGTTCTGGGCAAGAACCTCAGTAACCGCCTGCTCCAGGGTAAGGGTCTCGCCATCGGCCAGGGCAGGGGCCGCGAAAAGAAGAAACCAAATTGTTAAAAACAGATTTTTATTCATTCAAACCTCACCAAAGAGACAAACCTCTCTTGTGAGATTTTTAAAGAAGAAGGGATGACTTGCTGAGGAAGATCGGCGGAGAATGGACTGAAAAAGGTTCGCCTGCGATCGAGCGGCTTGCAAAATCAAGCGTTGGGACGAGGGACGATTCCACAACAACAAACAACGACGCCGTTTGTCCCTGCAGGCCGGTTGGTTGGGTCGCGTTCCGGGTTGGGGCCGGGGTGCAACAGCTGATGGCGGAAACACATTCGGTCATCTCCTGACAACAGCTGTGCCGATTCGGCGTCGCGCAGACCGACCCGATCAGCGCTACCTGAAAGATCAAGACCGCAAGAATAGAGACAAACCCCCTCATCGTTGCCCCATTCATATCAGGATTTTGACCTGCTGTCAAACATTTGGGCGATTGTGCCGCTGAGAGGACTCGAACCTCCACGGGGTTGCCCCCACACGGCCCTGAACCGTGCGTGTCTACCATTCCACCACAGCGGCTAATGCTTATATCCACCCTCGGGACCCTCATCCTCGTTTTCGCCCCCCTCGGGCTCCTCATTCTCATCATATTCCTCAAGCCCCGAGTCGTCAAAAATCTCCTTGCCGCAGTTGGGGCAGATGGAGTCACCACCGGTAAATGCCCCACAATTGGGGCAGTAATCATCCATTAAATCATCCTTATGTTCGGCCATAGCCCCCCCTCTCCCTATTAGAGTTGCTCAAAAGTGAGCGCTATGCCATGAAGTTTATCGTGAAATCAATCAATTTTCCTCAAGGAATTGATCAAATTGTTCGGGAATTTGAGTTGCCGACCGAACCGACCCCCCAGGCCCTTGCGGAGACCGAAAACCTCCCCTCAATCCTCTCGGCCGGCGAGTTGCAGGGGAGGGTCGATCTGCGCTCCGCTCCGATTGTGACGATCGACGGGGAAAAGGCCCGGGATTTTGATGATGCGGTCGGGGTCAAGCGGCTCCCCGGGGGATATCGGCTCACGGTTTCTATTGCCGACGTCAGCCATTACGTGGCGCGTGGTAGCGTGGTTGATCGCGAGGCGCTGCTTCGGGGGACCAGCGCCTATTTTCCGGATCGTGTCCTTCCGATGCTTCCGGAACGACTTTCCAATGACCTGTGCAGCTTGGTGCCGGGCAACGATCGTCTCACCCCGACCCCGGAAATGGCTTTTGCCGAACAAGAAGAGATTATGAGGTTGAATGAAGAATTGCT
>CAYYFU010000085.1:0-987 GCA_964471095.1 uncultured Pseudomonadota bacterium | reverse complement strand
CGGGCAAGGATCGTCTCACCCTGACCGCGGAAATGGATTTTGACGAACAAGGAGAGAGAACCACCAGCCGTTTTTACCAGAGCGTAATTCGAAGCGCGGCCCGCATGACGTATACGCAGGTCAAAAAGATTCTCGTCGATCAGGACAAGGAGATCCGCCTTCAATACCGTCCCCTGGTTCCGTTCTTTGAGACGATGCAGGAACTTGCCCTTCGGATCCGTGAACGCCGGATGGCCCGAGGGAGCCTCGATTTTGACCTCCCGGAACCGGAGATCATTTTGGACCTCGAGGAAGAATCGGTCGAAAACATCCTCCGGGCAGAGCGGAACATCGCACATCAGATGATCGAGGAATTCATGATTGCCGCCAATGAGGCGGTCGCTGAATTCATCACCGAGCAATCCTGCCCGATGATCTATCGGGTTCATGAAGGTCCGGACGCGGAAAAGATGAAAGATTTTCTCATTTTTTTTCACAATCTGGGGGGGGCGATTCGCTGGGGGAAAAAATCTTCACCGCATGATTTGCGCAAAATTCTCGAAACCATGGCCGGTCGGCCGGAGCAGAAAATGGTTCAGACGTTGCTGCTCCGAACACTCGGTCGGGCGGTTTACTCCCCGAAAAACATCGGTCATTTTGGCTTGGCCTCCCGTTGCTACACCCATTTTACCTCACCGATCCGGCGTTACCCCGACCTGGCCGTTCATCGTGTTCTAAAATATTTGTGGGACTCCCCTGCAAAAAAGCCGAACCATCGGGACAAGGCGACGGAGAAGTCGTTGGAACAGTTGGCCAAGCACTGCTCGGAACGAGAGCGGATCGCGATGAAGGCGGAATGGGCCAGCCGGGATCTGGCGGGAGCCTTTTTTATGAAAGATAAGATCCAGGAAGTCTTTCACGGGATCATTTCCGGGGTCACCCGTTTTGGCCTGTTTGTGGAGTTGTCTCCTTATCTCGTGGAGGGCCTGCTGTCCGTGAAGTCCCTGG
>CAYYFU010000084.1:2361-6882 GCA_964471095.1 uncultured Pseudomonadota bacterium | reverse complement strand
GCGCGGGCCCACCCAGGCCCGGCGATAGCTTCTCCCAGAACGGCTGGACCTCGAAGAAACTTGCCTGATCCACGACCAGCTCGATCAGCCCCTTCATGTCGTACGGTTTGTTGGGGCTCTCCGGGATCCACTCATCGAGCCTCGCGTCGCGCCGATCAACAGGGTCTTCCGTGGCGGTGTCTGGGGGCCCCTCCAGATTGTTCGAGGGGAGATAACCGAAAAGTCTTCTCAACTGCTCGATGCAATCACGGTCGTTCTTTGCCATGAAGTGGGCGACCCCCGATTTCTCGTTGTGGGTCTTGGCGCCCCCCAGATCCTCCTTTGAGACCTCCTCGTGCGTCACCGCCTTGATCACGTCCGGCCCGGTAATGAACATATGACTGGTCTTGTCTACCATGAAGACGAAATCGGTCATCACCGGCGAATAGACCGCACCACCGGCACAGGGTCCCATGACGGCCGAAATCTGGGGAATGACACCGGAGGCAAGCACGTTGCGCAGGAAGATGTCGGCGTAACCGGCGAGTGACATCACCCCCTCCTGGATCCGCGCCCCGCCGGAGTCGTTCAGGCCGATCACCGGCGCCCCGACCTTCAGGGCGTGGTCCATCACCTTGCAGATCTTCCGGGCGTACACCTCGCCGAGCGACCCGCCGAAGACGGTAAAGTCCTGCGCAAAGACAAAGACGAGCCGGCCGTCAATCTTGCCGTGCCCTGTGACCACCCCGTCCCCCGGGATTTTTTGCTTATCGATCCCGAACTCGGTCGCCCGGTGAGTCACAAATTTGTCGGTCTCCAAGAAACTGCCGGGATCCAATAGGAGCTCGATCCGCTCGCGGGCGGTCAGCTTCCCCGCCTCGTGCTGTTTGGCGATCCGGTCGTCGCCGCCCGCCTTCAATGCACCGGCGTTGCGGCGTTCCAGTTCGGCAATTTTTTCCTGCAGAGACATAGGGTTCCCACTTAATTGCTTTTCCATTGAATTGGCAAAGGTTTTTTACTTTTACAATCGCCGCGAAGCTTCGCTGGACTTGAGGCCGTAGACCGCCGCCTTCGTCGAGCCCTCTTTCACGACGAGCCCCGCCTTTAACAGCGGTCGAAGCACTTTGCTCAAGTGGCTCCGGGTGATTCTTAAGGCGCGGGCCAGTTCACCACCCCCCTGGCGCGGGGAACCGGTCAAGATCTGCAGCAGGCGTTCTTGAGTCGGATTCAACGTCACACGAACCGAGGGCGACCTCGCCCGGAGGGCCTGAATTCGCTGCTGCGTCTTTCGGAGCGTCTGCACCACTCCTTCGCCCACATACTCCACCCATGGAGTCAGGGTGTCTCCACCATCTCGTACCGCCTGGATTTCCCGGTAATAACGCTCACGATCCTGGTCAAAAAATTCGTCCAGGGCAAAGATATGGTGGGTGTCGAAACCACGCTTGAACAGGATCCACGATTCCAAAGCCCTGGCAACCCGCCCGTTGCCATCCATGAAGGGATGGATGGAGACCAGCCGGTGGTGCGCAATCGCGGCGACGACAACGGGGTGTTCCTCGATGGCCGGGCCTGAATTGATCCAATGCAAAAGGGCGTCCGTCAGGAGGGGCGCGGCCTCCGGCGGAGGAGGCCGGTAGATCATGCGGTTGCCGGCAAAGACGGCGTTCGCCTTTGTCTTGTAACGGCCGGTTTCTTCTCGAGGCAAAAGCGTCCGGGTCAACAGGGCATGCAAATTCAGCAATTCCCCTTCCCGAATCATCTTGGGACCCGAACGCCAGATCCAGCGCAACGCAGAGAAATAGTTCAATACCTCCGCCTTTGCCTTTTGTTCCACCGGCAGATCTTGACCGGCGGCCAGCGCCGCCACTTCGGGCAGGGTCAGCGGATTCCCCTCAATGCGGGTCGAAAAATGGGCCAGTCGAACCATCGCATCCCGCTGAGTCGGTCCGATCCAGGAGACGTCGATCGTCTGCTGCTCGATCCAGGACCGGAGTCCCGATGCCTCCGTCAGATGGCGCACCAAGGTTGCCGATCGCTCAAAACTTGGCTGATAGGAAATTTCGCCGGTCATCGTTGTTACTCAGGGGGCGATACCGCTCTCCCCCTGAACCCCCCTCTGTACTGCCGGGACTTGATCGCTTGCTCCGTTTAGTCGGCCAGGCAAAGCCTGATCCGACCAATACTCGCGCGCTATGACTTGGGCACCTGAGTCGTTTCGCCAGTCCTCATCCTAAAAGGCCCCATAATAATTGTCAACTAATTGTTTCATTATTTGTTGCCCGCATACATTTCCATTGAATTGGCAAAGGTTTTTTACCTGCAACTTCCACGAAGGGCAAAGGGCTGGTTTCAATCCGGCCGGACGCGGCATGACGGGGATAAAAAAAGTTAGCAACCTTATTTTTGCTCCTGCCGAAGACAACGAAGACAACAATGAAAGTCAGGAGGATTTAACCAGCTGGTTTGACAAGGGCTTCATCCGGAAAGCGGGAGAATGGTTCTCCCAACATTCACGAAATTGGATGAAGAGCCAGTAGGTATAAATTTCTGGAGGCACACAATGAATGGACCGACAACGACGAATCCAAAGATAACCCCGGCAGGCGCTGCATGGGTCGACATCACGAATGATGGAAGACGCGATCTCATCACCTTTGATCGTATCGTTAGGAATGCCGGAACAGCGAACGAGACGATATATTATGGTGTAAGGGACGTCTTTCTTCAAGGCCGAGGGGGGGAACTCGTTGCGGCAGTACCAACGGATGCTAATCCTTTTTGGAGGACGACCAGATCAGTGTTGGTCGGCAATCAAGAATATCGGGTGGGGGAAAAAGCACCGAGCTATCCTAAACTTGGCCCAATAACCGATATCAAGATAGGATTCGCAGATTACTTTCTACCAGACGGAACCAGCAATTGTATCGAAGGCATCAATACCGTCACCATGACCACGGCTGAGGGAGATCGTTTCAGCCGACGCACTGACATTGTCGATTTGGCCCTTACCATATGCGTACAAAAGAATGTTGAAGGAGAAGCGACATTCACCGTCGAGCGGGGGACAGTGACAACATATCGCCCTCAGTGAAAATAGAAAAATAGGGGACGTTGTTCACTACGTTAACTAACTCTCATCACCCTTTCACACTGTCGGAGACCACTCTATTTTTATTGATGTTCCATTGTGGGTCATTTAGCTTCTGCCAATGGTTTTCCGAAACAGGGTTTAAAGAAAACCCTTGTCAGGGCTGTACCGAATTTGGTACACTTAAGGAGTCGTTGAGTGAAAAAGGTCATTTGGCATCCGAGGGCATTGGAAGCGATCCAGCAGTTTCCGAGGGAGGTTAAAAAAGAAATGGGGTATTTGATTTTTCGACTTCAGCAAGAAGAAAGGCTGGGAATGCCCTTTTCCCGGCCAATGAAATCAGTTGGAAGTGGTGTGCAGGAACTAAGAGTTAGGAGGGCTGGAGGGGCTTACAGGGCATTTTATTTTTTGAAACTTGAAGAGGGAATTTTGATTATTCATGCATTCGGCAAAAAATCTCAAAAGACCCCCCGGAAAGAAATTGAAGTTGGAATTCAGCACTTGAAGGAGTTACTCGATGCCTAAGAAAACAAAAAAAGTAATAACACATAGCTCCGAGGAATTGGCTAAGGCACTGGAACTCGATCCGGTCGATGCAGCGGAGTGGAAAATGCGCCATAGTCTGACCCATCGTATTGGGCAGACAGTTAAAAAATCAAAAATGACCGTGACCACCATTGCCAAAACGGCAGGAACCTCCCGAGCCAGAATCACAAAAATTTTGAAGGGCAATTCTCAAGGGGTTTCCATTGATGTTTTGTTGAGAGTGCTCGGAGCGATAGGTGAAACTATCAAAGTTTCTTATAGGAAAGCCCCTGATGTTTTCTCTTCACCTCATTTTTATGAGGCGCGGGTTTAAGGTTTTTTGAGAACTCCTTGCTCTATGCTGCGACCCAATCTGAAGCGGATAAGACCCTACTCGCTGATCCAGCCGCCGCACCGGATCAAGCTCAACCAGAACGAGTCGCCGTGGGACCTGCCGCCGCCCCTGAAGAAGAAGGTTCTGAAGGAACTGGCGCGGATCGACTGGAACCGCTATCCGACCCCGTATGCCGACCGTCTGCGCGACGAACTCTCCCGGCGACTCCGGTGGCCTGCCGACGGGGTTGTCGTCGGCGACGGCTCCAATAGTCTGATCCCGCCGTTGCTCCTTGCGACCGCCGTCGGCGGGCGGGTGATGACTGTCAAACCGAGCTTTTCGCTCTACGCGATCGAGGCACAGCTTTTGGGCAACCGGATAATCGAGGTCCCGCTTGGGCCTGACGACTTTTCGCTCCCGCTCGATCGATTTTTAAAGACGATGCGCCGGGCACGACCGCAGATTATCTTTCTCGCCAATCCGAACGCCCCGACCGGCACCCTCTTCCCCCGCGAGGCGCTGTTGAAGATCGTCCGGGCAGCGCGATGTCTGGTGGTGATTGACGAGGCGTATTACCCCTTTTCCGGCGCGA
>CAYYFU010000084.1:0-2351 GCA_964471095.1 uncultured Pseudomonadota bacterium | reverse complement strand
CGTACCTCTCCCGATTCAAGAATCTGGTGATTTTGCGGACGCTCTCCAAGGCGTTTGGCCTGGCAGGGGCGCGGCTGGGGTACCTGCTGGCAAACCCGGCCATTGCGGCGGTGGTCCGGAAGGTCCAGCTCCCGTTCACGGTCGGGGCGATCGCCGAGACGATCGGTCTCGCCGCCCTGCGGGAGAACCGTTACGTCAGTCGTTCGGTCACCACCTTGAATGAGGAACGAGATCGGCTGTTTCACGAAATGATGAAGATCCCCGACCTGATCCCTTATCCCTCTCGCGCCAATTTCATCCTGTTCCGGATTGCGAATGCGGCAAAGGTCTATCGGAAACTGTTGAGGCGCGGCATCCTGATCCGCCCGATCACCGACCACGCCCTGAAAAACTGCCTCCGGGTCTCGGTCGGCACCCCGCGCGAAAACCGACTGTTTCTGACGGCCCTTCGGCGGGCAACTACCTCCTCAACGCCGCGCGGGTCTTCCGGCGGATCTCCTCGACATTCCCTTCGTGCAGCCGATCAATAATGGTTAGGGCGGAGTCGATATTTCCTAGAAGATGGGCAACCTTCCCCTCCAATCGTCTTACTTCTGCAGCGAGCTGTCTCACCCGCACCGCCTCGAGCCGGGCGGTGACCGGAACCTTGGGATCCTTTGCCAGGACCTCCAACGCCCGAAAGCCGAGGTCGCGATCCACCCCGGCAAGGAGATCGGCCGCCTGAAACCGTGTCGCGGCACCCTTTTTCGAATCCTCGACGATACCGAACAGAAGGGCCGCCGCCCCTCGCCGGAGCCCCTCCGCCCCCGACAGGTCGGTCTTCGCCAAACCGTCGGCCTCTTTGAGGAGATTCTTTGCCGCTGTCATCGGGTCGGTCCGGGTCGTAGCCCCGAACGGCGATTTCGCCAAAAAGAGCGGATTGACGCCGAAGACCAGTCCGTCCCGCCGCATCACCCCAAAACCTTGGGGCGTGACAATCACCGCCTGCGGCGGGGAGGAACAGGGCAGCTTGACCGCCGCGTTGTCGCCGGCGCGTACCACGGAACAGATGTCCCCGTTCTGCCGGATCGTGAAGTTCTCGTCGCGGAATTGTACCTGACTGCCCGACTCGCCATTTACCCACGTTCCGACCGGCGGGACTGTCTTGAGCGTCACATCTGGTATCGCCATAAAAATCCTCCTGAAACTGATCGTCGTAACCGACCATTCTATTACCGGCAGGGCGCTCAACCCAGTTGCTTAATTCCCAATCAACAACCACAAAATGGATAAAATATCCTTGTATTATATCCATTGTATGGATAACATATGGACATGAAACGGTTAGCCATTGATTTCCTTGATAAATGGAGAGGAAGGCAAGAACGACGCCCCCTCCTGATTCGTGGGGCGCGGCAGGTCGGGAAGACCTGGCTTGTTCGAGAGCATGGCCGCACTTATTCCTCGTTTCTGGAAATCAACCTCGAATCCGAGCCGGAGTACCTCCAGCTATTCCGGGAAAACTTCGGGAAACCACAGAAGCTCCTCCCGGCCCTCTCCCTGTTGAGCGGGAAAAAGATCCAGACCGGGGAGACGCTCCTCTTCATTGATGAGATTCAGGAGTCAAAAGAGGCCCTGCTCTCGCTCCGGTATTTCAGGGAGGAGCTGCCGGGCCAACATGTCATCGCCGCCGGTTCCCTGCTGGAATTTTCTTTCGAAGAGTTGAGCTTTCCCGTTGGACGGATCGAATTTTTTCACCTCTTCCCGATGAACTTTGAGGAATTTCTCCTCGCCGAACGACGCGACGATCTCATTGGGGCGATCCTTCAGGCCGACGAGAAAAATCCCCTGCCGGACTCCCTTCATGAAAAACTTCTGGAGGAGGTCACCCTCTACTGTCTGCTGGGAGGACTCCCCGAGGTACTCAAGACGTACGTGGATTCCGGCGACTTTCAGGCGTGCCAAACCGTTCAACAGATCCATGTCGCCACCCTCCGGGAGGATTTTCACAAATACGCCTCCAAGGCCAATATTGAACAATTGCGACTGCTGTTTCATGGAATCCCGCGACTGCTCGGCCGGAAATTCAAATACAGCGAGATCGATCCTCACATAAAGTCGAGGGAGCTGTCATCGGCGCTGGGCCTGTTGGAAAAGGCGGGGCTCATCTATAAAGCGCCCCATTCATCGGCCCGCGGCCTTCCGTTGGAGGCACAAATCAATCCAAAACGGTTCAAGGTCTTTTTCCTTGATGTGGGTCTTTCCCATCGGGTTCTTGGGCTGAACCTCGCCCAGCTTTTTCTGGAAAAGAAGGAACTGCTCGCCACGCGCGGTGCCCTGGCCGAGCAGTTCGTCGCGCAGGAGTTGTTGAG
>CAYYFU010000083.1:0-6890 GCA_964471095.1 uncultured Pseudomonadota bacterium | reverse complement strand
TAAATTCATGGCTTTCCAGAAAGCGGAGCAATTTTGCCTGGATTCCCGACGGGATGTTGGCCACCTCGTCCAGAAAAACCGTTCCCTCGTTGGCGATCTCGAATTTCCCCTGCTGGGTCCCGGTGGCCCCGGTGAACGACCCCTTCTCATGTCCGAACAGTTCGCTTTCGATCAGGGTCTCGGGGATCGAGGCGCAGTCGATCGGGACAAACGATTTGCCCGACCGGTTGGAGAGGTGATGGATCACCCGGGCCACCAGCTCCTTGCCGGTGCCCGATTCGCCGATCAACAGGACATTCACGTCGGTTGTGGCAACGGACCGGACGAGGCCGTGAACGACCGCCTTCTGAACGTTTTCCGAGGAGGCCATGAACTCCTCCAGGTTCCTCATCTCCTCCAGACGGGAGTGCATCTCGTCGACTTCCCGCCGCAGGGCCCCCTCCTCCATCGCCTTTTCCAGAATCACGAGGAGCTCTTCCATGTTGACCGGCTTTGACATGTAGTGAAAGGCCCCCTTCTTCATCGCCTCAACGGCGGTCGCAACGGTCTCATGACCGGTCAAGATGATGACCGGGAGATTTTTGTCGAGCTGTTTGATCTTTTGCAGGATGGAAAGGCCGTCGGACCCGGGCAGGTTCAGATCCAGGATGACGGAATGGGGAGTTTCCTTGGCAACCAGCTCAAGACCTGAGGGAGCGGAGGAAGCGGAGAATGTCTGATACCCCTTCTTGGAGAGCGACAACTTGAGGACCGTACAAAAATCCACATCATCGTCAATCACGAGGATCGATTTCATACCCCTCCCGCTTCTCTGGGCATCTTACCACCAAAAACGGCGACTGCAAAAACCAATTTTTCTCTCTCCTTGACGCGCTGTCAGCGCTTCACCTATTATCAGACCCCATGGAATCGTCAACCACCCGAAGGCGGTTTTTTGAGGAGAGCGAGACGGAGATCCAAAGATACGCGGAAATGGTCAAAAAGTTCCGCGCGGGGGAGGTCGGGGCTGATTCCTTCCAACGGTACCGTTTGCAACACGGGATTTACGGTCAGCGCCAGGAAGGGGTCCAGATGGTCCGGATCAAGATCCCGTTGGGGATGCTGACCTCCGACCAGATCGACTGCGTTGCCGACTTGGCCGAGACGATCGCCCACAACAACGCCCATGTGACGACCCGGCAGGATATCCAGATCCACTATGTGAAGCTGGAGAACACCATTGAGATGATGCGGAAACTCGCGGCGGTCGGACTGACCACCCGGGAGGCGTGCGGCAATACCGTCCGAAACGTGACGGCAAGCCCCAGCGCCGGGGTTGATCCGAAGGAGGCGTTTGACGTCACCCCGTATGCCGAGGCCTTTGCCTTTCACCTATTGCGCAATCCGGTGAACCAGAATCTGCCGCGCAAATTCAAGGTGGCGTTCGATGGGGGTGGTGTGATGACGGCGATTCCGCTCATCCACGAAATTGGGTTGATTGCAAAAATTCAGGGGAAGGAACGTGGCTTTGAGGTTCATGTCGGCGGGGGGCTCGGTTCCAGCCCGCGGCTCGCAAAGAAGTTTTTCGATTTTATGCCGGTCGAGGATCTGCTGAAATTCGCCGAGGCGATCCTCCGGGTGTTTGACCGCTATGGCGAAAGAAAAATCCGGAGCAAGGCGCGGATGAAGTTCCTGATCGAGAAGTTCGGGTTCGAGAAATTCGCGGCGCTGGTCAAAGAGGAGATCGATGAAGTCAAATTGCCAGCGAAGGCGAATGATTATTTGAAGGGGGTGGCAGATTGGGAAGAATCCCCCCCCCAACCCCCCTCTTTGACAAAGAGGGGGGCAGAGGGGGGAGATTTTTTGCAATGGAAAAAATCTAACGTCACCCCGCAGAAGCAGGCGGGTTATTCCATGGTCGAGATCCGGCTCTCGACCGGCGACATGACCCCCAAGCAGATGCGGCCGTTTGCCGATCTGTTGCGTCGCTACGCCGGCGGCAAGTGCCGGACGATGGTGCATCAAAATCTGTTGGTCCGGTGGGTCCGGGATCAGGACCTCCCCTCCTTTTATGGTGAATTAAGCAAGATCGGGATGGTGAAGCGGGACCCGCAGACGATCTACGACGTCACCGCCTGCCCGGGAACCGATACCTGTCGGCTCGGGATCGCCTCCTCGATGGGGCTCGCACGGGTCATTGAGGAACGTTTATACCGGGAAGACGGCAAAATAACTGCGCTGGCGCGGGACTTGCGGATCAAGGTGAGCGGCTGCCCGAACTCCTGCGGCCAGCACCATATCGCCAACATCGGATTCTACGGCGGGGCGCTCCCGTCGAACAGCCATCATCTGCCGGCGTTTCAGCTGATGCTGGGGGGGGATTTTGGCCGGAACAGCGTGATCGCAACGCCGATCTGCCAGGTGCCGTCCAAGAATGTACCGGAGGCGGTGGTCAGACTCGTGAGGCAGTTCGCGGAGAAACGGAAAGGGTCGGAGACCTTCAATCAATTCTATGGCCGCCTCGGGAAGGAGCCGGTGGTTTCACTTTTGGACGATCTGCTCAAAATCCCGACGCATCAGGAGAAACCGGACTTTTACGTTGACTGGGAGGATCAAAAGGAATTTGCCCTGCAAAAGGGGGTGATTGGGGAGTGCGCCGGTCAGATGAAGGAGGATGTCCCGCCCAAGGTTTCGGATGGCGACGAACCGCTCCGGATGGCGCAGGCGCTTCTCTCCCACGGCGACTTCGAGTCGGCCGCCTACAAGGGGTATGAGGCGATCGTCAAGGCGGCGGGCGGGCTTCTTTATTACCGGATGGTCTCGACCTTTAACGAGATCGAGACGACGCACGAGTTCGAGAACCACTTTGGCCGGACCGGAATATTACCTTCGTTCAAGGGATTGCACGAAAAGGTGCAAACGTTGCGCTCCCGTAAACCGGAGGAATCCACCGCAAATGAGATGATTGCGCTGGCCCAGGCGGTGGTCAAATCCTGCCATGAAAAAGAACCGACAGTCGCCGCTACCTCCCCCCGCAAACCGTCCGGTCCCCAACCGGACACGCTGGCGCTCTGAACAATACGTCAACATTTTGCCACGGATGGGTCTGATCATACCCGGTTTTGGCCGTCAGTTGATAAAAATCATTAATTATTTCATATAATTAACTCATAGACGGACTGGAATGGTAATTGCTTGTATTTTAAGGATGGAGGTGTCCGTAGAGGTGGGGGTTTATTTCAAATTACCGGTTTTTGTCGGAACCCTGATCGCGGCCTTGGCGCTTGTCGCTACCGGGTGTGAGAGCGCTAGCTCCCTGGCAGGAAATCTTGGTGTCACCGGGACGGTCTCGGCCCCCACCCTGGTCAGTTCCAGCCGATCGGCGCTCCAGCTCAAGAGTTCGACAATACCGGATGACACATCGGCGGCTGTCGGGCTGACGTGCAAATTTTACGATCTTGATGGCGACCTGCTCGCGGAGGAGGTCGAGGTCGGGGCGGAGGGAGGCTTTACCGCAAAGCTTCCGCTTTCGATGCTCCGTGAGACGCCGCCCGCCACCAGTTACACCGCCCGGTTTTTTCTCCAGTGCCTGAATGCGGGAGGGACGAAGGATATTCGGGCCTACTGTGAGGCGGCGATCACCGAGGGAACGACCACCTCGGTAACGTGCGACGCCGACTCGAACACAACGCTGGCGGCCGTCTCGTTGCTGGGGAAGAGCGGTTGTACCCTCGGCTCGGACTGCGCGGCGCTGTTTGACGGGATGGATCCCCTCTGCTTCTATGACCTGCAGACGGCGGTGATGAAGGGGGCCGACCTCTCGAGTGAGATCGGGCTTGCCGATGATGTCGCATCGGTCAAGGAGTTGGTGCGGAGCTGCATGGTGGCAGGATGCGATCCCACCGATTATGGCTTTGCGGATTTCGGTGCGATGATGGCGTCTTGCCTTAAGGGGGAGTTGTCTATCGCCCAACGGGATGCGCTGGCGACGCTTGCTGCCAGTACGCTGGGTATTGGGGCCACGGTGATCGCGGAGAAATACGCGGCGGCGGAGATCTCCGGTTTTGAAGACCTCCTGCTGACCGGGATCGCGGCCGATGTCGGATTGACGGCCCGCTCCCCGCTCCAGGATATCTCAAGCGGAGGGCAGGGGACCGGGTGCGGCCAGGTCAGAACCGACTCGGCGTACAGCGAGAAGGTGGCGCAGATCCTGCTGGGTGCCGCAAACTGGGAGGAGTTCGAGTCCTTGAAATCGACGGAGGGGATCGAGGAGGCAATCTTCTCGCTCCTGGATGCCTACTGCGCGGACGGGGATTGCAAATTGGAAGAGCTCAATCCATACGCGGTGACCGGCTTTCTGGCCTCCTGCGAGAGGAATCTTCAAAGTTGCGGCTTGATGGATGAACTGGGCGAGCCGGTGACAACCGCCTTTGCCACCATGAAACAGGCGTTCGATGCCCATGTCGGAGACGGGGACTACGAGGAGATGAAAAACTACGGCAAGGCCTGGGGGAGCACCTTCAGCTACCAGGGGGCGGATGCCTTTGATGAGGACGAGGAGGTGGAGAGATTTGGGCGGTACATCCAGGCGCAGATGCAGGATGACTCCTTTGAGGCGGGAAGCTTCGGTCAGGGGGGGTATCTCTCGTTTGTGAGCGGCGTGACGGACGAAACCACCGACTCCCTCGATCGTTGCCTCACCGACGCGGCGGACCGTGACGAAATGAAGAGTTGCTTCGACGACGCCTTTGCCGCCTCCGGAACGGAGCTGGTTGATTTTTCCGGGACCTGGCTGGCGAAGCGGGGGGGGAGCGGAGGGGGAAGCTCCTGCCCTCCGGATGCCGGTTCGCTGATCGGGCTTTCCCGGATCTCCGAGGTAAATTTTGATAACCTCTTCTATTCGGAAAGCATCGTCTATACCGCGGGAGAGCTCGGGGCGTATCAATTAAGGATGTCGTTCCAGCCGGACGGGAACTGCGGCTTCAGCTCCAGATACTGTGAAGAGGCACCCGCCTGCAGCTTCACCGGCACCGGTGCGGTTGGCACGATAGCGACGGTCACCAGCTGCAGCGGGGGCTGCGCGGCGATTACGCTGACAAAATACTCGAACGACCTCCCGGCGGACTTTGAGGAACCGACGTCGGACAACCTGCCCTCGTCAAACAGCACCATTCAATGTGGGGACGGCCGTTGCACCACGGGTCCTGGCATCAGCGACTGCGCCGCGGACTGTCAAGTGCCGCCGCCGACGCTCTCCGATCCTGTCACAATCACAAGCCCCGGCAACGTGACTGCGTCGGGTCAGATGCCGAGCGGATTTACGCTCACGACCGGTACCGCCACCTCCACCTGCGCTACCGCCCTCGGCACCGGATCGTTCAGCGTTGGCATGAAAAAGATTTCTGAGAGTGGCACGGCCCTGAGTTACGACGTGCCGAGTCCCCCCTCGGACCTCCTGCTCGGGGGGAACCAGTTAGGGACGGGGATGGGTGGGGCAATTGCCGGGACGACATGGAGTGGCAGCTGGTTCCTGCAGACGATCCCCCTCAATGTTTGTTCGCTCGAACCCACGATCACAATGGGCGGCGCCGTCTCCCCATTTTCCTGCACGACCTTGACCCGCAAGTATACGGCTGTGTCGGGTGATTGCACCTCCTATGTCGGCTCGTCATCCGTCGGTGCCTCCTGCACCATGACGTATACCCCCACCTGCACGGCGCCATGAATCTGAATCCCTGCCACGCCAAGGAACCGGAGGTCGCCAAAACCTCCCCCCGCAAACCGTCCGGTCCCCAACCGGACACGCTGGCCCTATAGTCCCGCCCTCTTTGGGTATTGCTATTTCAAGCTATTGTGGTAAATTAACAATATGGCTAAGTTAGTGAATTGGCAGGGGTTCCACCGGAAACTAACCGGCAAAAAACTCCTGTTATTTTCGGCGACCGATGTTTGCAGGTTATTCGGAACGAGCCGTGCGGCCGTGACCCTTCTTTTGCATCGCTACGTTAAAAAGGGGTTTATTGTCCGCGTGAAGCGGGGACTCTACGCCTTTCCGGATCTCCTCCCGCCGGAGCCGTTGATTGCCAATAAGATGTATGCGCCGTCGTATCTGTCTTTGGAATTCGCTCTCTCTTATCATCGAGTGATTCCGGAGACCGTGTACGAAATGACTTCGGTAACGACGAAATCCACCCGCCGTTTCGAGACGCTCGGTAAAATATATTCCTATCGCAGAGTAAAAAACGGCGTCTTCACGGGGTACCGGACGGAACAACAGCAAGGGTTCAGTTTTCTGATTGCCGATCCTGAAAAGGCCTTTGTGGACGCCAATTATTTCAGGATGTTTGACGGCTTAAATCCGCTTGCCCGGTTTGCCAAAGAGAAAATCAATCCGGAGAGGGCCTTGCGGTATGCAAAGCTGACCGGCAATACGAGACTGCTCAGCGTCATAAAGGCCACATTACGCCCATGATCACTGTCGAAACACTCGACAAGCTGGCGCGACAATACCAGACCGGTTTGTTTCCCAATGTTGTGCGTGAGTATTTCCAGCATGTTTTTCTGGAACGCCTCTACCAACTGGACGAGGCGGACCGAATGCTTTTCAAGGGAGGAACGGCGCTCCGGGTCATCTACGGCAGCCCCCGTTTTTCCGAGGATCTGGACTTTTCGCTGTTTGGCGTTTCACCGGCTCAAACCAAATCTTTCGTCGAAGGGCTGTTTGTCAGGGTGCTGTCGGAGGCGGAGCGGATCGGGATCAAGGTTGAAATAGGCGCAAAATCGGCGGCCACGAGCGGGGGATATTTCGGTGTGGCGACTTTTAAAATTCCCGAGTTCCAGCCGGTGGGTGTGGAAATCAATGTCTCGGCGCGTCACCGCAGGCAACTGCGGGGCGAGGTGGACAGCGTGGC
>CAYYFU010000082.1:0-6938 GCA_964471095.1 uncultured Pseudomonadota bacterium | reverse complement strand
GATCAACACCAGATCGCCGCCTCCCTAAGCCAGCTGGGTTTCATCGAATTGAAGGCCCAACGCTGGGAAAAGGCGGCGGAGTTTTTTCAGCAGGCGCTGAACCTTTCCGAAGCATTGGGGGATCTTCATAATATCCTGATTCTCTTTGATAACCTCTCCTCCATCTATCAAAAGCGGGGTCTTTATCACCAGGCGATCGAATATTTTATGAGGGCCACCGACTATCGAAGCGCGGTCAGCGCCCCGTATCAACTGGCCCAGAATTATCTGAAAGGGAGCTTCCTCTTCCTGGCGATGGGGCTGGCGGAACCGGCCAGAAACTATCTGGAAAAAATCGCCTCCCTCTCCCCGGACGCCTCCACCGGATTGAAGGGGTGGATGAATCTCGCCTGGGGGTATTATTACCGAACCTCGGCAAAACCGGAGAGGTCAAAAGAGAAATTTGAGGAAGCGATCCGCTGGGCCCTCGATAAAAAGGACCGGACGCTCCTCGCTTGGGGCGATTACGCCCTGATCGATCTCCAGATTGAAAAAAAGGACTACCGCAACGCCGGTCAACATTATTTGAGTGCCCTCCCCCACTGGGCCGGCGTGAAGGACGAGGAGCTGAAAATGAGGATCCGGCTCCTCTCGTTGATCCTCAAAAAAGAGGGGGCGATCCGCTCCTATCGCGACCCAAGATTGGAAATGGGGGAAATGGCCCAGGCCTGGGAGTCCCAAGGGCTTCTGGAAATGGCCGCGGAGGCGTATACCCATCTGGACCCCGGCAAGGCCAAACGGATCTATCTCGACATCGCGGCGCAACTCCCCGAAAGCTACCGGCTCGCCTACCAACAGGATCGGTTTCGACTCTTAGGGATCTGAAAGGGTGATCTGGCTCACCGTGGGGGTCACGACACAACTGGTATCGAGGGTGCAGCTGCGGGTCACCTCGACGGCGAGGGGGTTTCCGTTTCCGTCCTTGAGGACCGCCTGCGGCTCATCGGAATCGACCACCAGATCCCTGTCGAGATCGATGAACACCCTCAGATAGTAGGTGCCCGGGGAGTCGACGACCACGCTCCCCGTCTGAGGAAAGGGGAGTGAATAGGGATTGGGACCGACCCCCCCTCCCTGAAACCCACAAAGGGAATCAACCGTGGAGCAGGGGTAGGCAAAGACCCAGAGAATCGTCTCCGCTGCCAACGATCCCCCCGCATAATTCACGGTCAGAGAGATCTGACTCAACTCGGAATAGGAGGGGGGGGCGTAAGGGAGCTCGGGTGACGGCGTTGCCGGAGGGGAGAGGTTCGAGGGGGCGGAGGGCCCGGTTGCCGTATCGGTGTCAAACTGTTGCAACCACAAGGTCTCCACCCCTTCATGGAGCGCCGTAATATCCCCCGCAGTCAGTCCCCCCGTCCGAATCCGGCGACAGCTCAAATCAACGTCGCGATGGCAGGGGGAGGGCAGCCGAACGGAGAGCAGGCTGGGGCAATAATAACCAGTGCTCGCCCCCGCCGGAGAGTCGTTGCTGATCGTTCCGGACGCAGCCACCGTGAAGAGGTCTTTTGAGGAAAAGGAAAATTCGTAATTCAATTCCTCCACGCGGAGGCGGCAGACCGGATGTTGGTTTTGTCCGTCAACCGAGATATCAAAACCGATGTATCCCGTGATCGAACCGGACAGGCCGATCCCGGTCCCCTCCAGGGTCCCCAGATAGGAGGTGTCTTCATCATACACCCTGAGACGATCCCCCTCCCGGTCAAAGAAGAAGTAGGAGATCTGCCGCCGACTGAACAGGGTGTCACAGGTATCCTCGGCCGTCGGCTCTCCCGTGCAGACAAAGTAACCCTGGTCGAGATTTTCCAGGGTCGCCGGCATCATGCTGCTGGATCCCCCCGTCTCCGACAGGGTGTCTCCCGCGCCGCCTGCCGCCTCGTCCCCATCGGATCCGGCCGCGGTGCCGGAACCGTCGATGCCCAGTGACCCCTCTCCGCCGCCGCACCCCCCGATCGAACCATGGCCGGCGGCCACCAGGAGCAGCCCCGCGACAATCAGTTCAGCCGTCTTTTGCCAGGTTCTCACCAAAGTCCACCTCAAAATGTCGGCGTCGAGCGGAACCCGCTTGGCAACTGCCAATCCTCCTCATCCGGCAGCGACAGGAAGTCGATAGCGTCCGTATCAATCCCCGCTGCTTCGCACCGCCCTTCTTCCAACGCGCGGCCGGTCGAGAGGCGGGCACAGATATCAAGATTCTCGTTGCTGAAGGAGCCGAACTGACTGCTCACCTTGCCGCTCCATTCGTCGTGTCCTTCCCGCCACCGACCGATATAGCGGGTACTCCCCCCTTCACCACCGGCAAAACTTTCAAAGCCCGATGTCATCCTGACCATCTTGACCGGGTCCTCGTCGTCCTCCCCCTCCTGTGTCGCCAGTGCACGCCCGCTTTGGGTAATGGTATCGCTCGTCAGCCCGCCGCCAAAGGAGATCTCTGTCGTCTTGGCTTCCGGATCGGTGTGGTCCCATTGCAGCCCCATCGTGAATCCGACGGACGGGGGACCTCCCTCGCCGAACAGTTCATCTGAAGGTTTGAGCCAGAAGAATCCGGCCCCGTCGCTGGTCTCTGTGACCAACGAGGTCAAGACACCGGCGAGCAATCCCTTGCCCCCCACGAAGACCCGGAAACAGACCGGCAGGCCATAGGTGGTTCCCGAACATTCCGTCGTCTCGGATCGTCCCGACAGGAAGCGGTGGAAATCGATCTTTAATTCTTCCCCGGCAAAGATCTCGCTGGAGCTCGAAACGGTCGATTTAAACCGTGTAATATCGGGATCGATGTCGACGACAACGTCGCCCAGAATCCCCTCGCTGGAGACAATTCGGCTGACGAATCGGTCGGCGATAAAGTCAAAGATATCGGTTCCGAGGGCGATCTCGTCGGAAAACTCCCCCGAAGCCCCAAGGAAGGACTTGTTGTCCACCGTCAGGGCGCCAAAGGAACCGGAGGCTGAGGTGGAGACATCGATCGAGACGGAGGAGGGAAAGCGGAGGGCCGAGGGGCCCGGGATGTCCTCCGGACCGCTGGGCGGAGTTGCACCATTCTCCTCATCCTCCTCCTGGATCTGGCTGGGTAGACACCCCCCCAAGGCCCACGGACTCCCGAAAACCAGGAGGACCCAAAGGATAGTCCCTATGCGTCTGGAGGTTCGGATAAGCCTCTCCTCCTTTCTCTAGACTCCTCGGGGTCCAGTATACCGCCTGGGTCAAGGGAGTACAATAAGCATTCAAAGTGTTTATCATTATGATAAATTTTAATTATATTATTGATATTGTTTTGTTTTATTTGATATAATTACTCAAAATTATATGCCGCCCCTGCGTGAACTGTTACAATCGATGGTCGAAAAAAGGGGCTCCGATCTGCATGTCGCCTGCGGGACCCCCCCACAGCTCCGGATCGATGGGGCGCTCGTCACCCTTCCGTTCTCCGCCCTTTCCCCCTCTGAGGCAAAAGAGCTCTGCTACGAGGCATTGACCCCCGGGCAGGTACGGGATTTTGAGCTTAAAAAGGAGCTGGATCTCTCTTTCTCCATTGGGGGTCTGTCTCGATTCCGGGCCAACATCTACATCCAGAAGGATACCGTGGCCGGGGCGTTCCGCAATATCCCGTTCGCGATCCCCCTGCCGGAACAGCTGGGGCTTCCCAAGGCGGCACTGGATTTGATCCACAAGCCGCGCGGGATGGTCCTCGTGACCGGACCAACCGGCTCCGGCAAATCGACGACGTTGGCCTCGTTGATCGACCAGATTAACGCCACGCGGCCGGTTCATATCATCACGGTCGAAGACCCGATTGAGTTTGTCCATGAACACAAAAAGGCGATCGTCTCCCAGCGGGAGATCGGGAAAGACAGCGCCAGTTTTGCCGAGGCGCTCAAACATATCCTTCGACAGGCGCCCGATGTAATCCTGGTCGGGGAGATGCGCGACCTCGAGACGATCGCCGCCGCGATCACGATCTCGGAGACAGGGCATCTGGTCTTTGCGACCCTGCACACCAATACCGCGATCCAGACGATCAACCGGATTGTGGATGTCTTTCCCCCTTATCAACAGCCGCAGGTCCGCACCCAACTCTCGTTTATCTTGGAGGGGGTAATCTCCCAGCAGCTCGTTCCGAAAACGGGGGGGGGCCGGATCCTTGCCGCCGAGATCCTGCTGCCGAATCATGCGATCCGGAATCTGATCCGCGAGGACAAGATCCATCAGATTCAGGCCGCGATGCAGACCGGTCAGGGGCAGAGCGGGATGCAGACGATGAATCAGGCGTTAACCGATCTGGTGAAGAAAAATCTGGTCAGTTACGATGATGCCTTTGTCCGGGCCACCGACGCCGAGGAGTTCGCCCGGATGGCCAAGCCCTCCGCAGTCTCAAAGTTATCCGCCGCTCGTCCCTAGAAGGAAGTTCCGACTTCCAGAATCACGACACCGTTCCGCACATCCTGACCGGTCAGGGAGTCGGTGAGACCGGCGACCCGGTCCCGATTGGTCATAATAATCCCGTAGCCGAGCCGACCGGTCACCGGGACATAGTAACCAATGACAAATTCGCCGCGCAATTCTCCCCCGACCCCCAACAACGGACGAAAGGTGGGATTGGCGCGGGTGTAGGCATCGCCCAGATCGGCAAACAGGGCGAAGTGCGCCGCATTGGCCGCCCCCGGCAGGGTCCCGGCCCCGCGTTCCAGATAAAAGAGCGGGAAGCGGTACTCGGCCGAGGCGACCCAGGCCCGATCCCGGGAAAAGGTCACGAGGGGGAGTCCCCGCAAGGTAAAGAGGCGGGTGGAGGTTCCGGTAAACGGCCCCTCGCCGATCGACCCCCCCAGTCCAAAATTTCCCTGGATCAGCTGGTCACCGAAGGCAGCACCACCGGTCGTTCGAAGTGCGATCACATGATGACGACCGAGGGGGATAAAGTTGCGAAAATCTCCCCAAAAGACCTGTTGCTCAAGGTTGGAGGAGGCGGCCAAAATCTCGTCGGTCACCTCCGAGTTCAGGGTCAGCCGAACCCCCCGCTCCGTACTGATCGAGGCTACGGTTCGATCGGTATCGGAATAACGGTACTGGGCGGAAACTCCGGAAAAGTTCCCGAGGGTGGTCAGGTTGAACCCGGCGGGAAGACCTGATTCCACACTGCGATCCTCGAAGAAGTAACTGCTGCTGAACCGATGTTTCCCAACCGGCCAGGCGATCCCCCCATACCCGCGCATCCGCTGTTCAAAGAAGTTCTGGCCGGTCCCGAACAGATCGCCAAAATTCACACTGTAGAAGGAATTACCGGCAAAATAGCTCGGTCGAAACCGCTGATAGGCGTATTCGACATCGTATCCGATAAAGCGGTTGTCGCTCCGGAAGGTGGCATCCGCGAGCCAGAAGTGTCGTTCCAGGGGGTCGAAATTCGTCGTGAGCAGCGAAAGAAAAATCGCGTTGTCGATCAGCGCCCCGTTGGGACTCAAGTAACGGGGAACCAGGAGTTTGCGGAACGGGTGGTAGGGCGTAGCGAGAGTCGAAAGAGAGTTGGGTGACGCGAGGGGTCCTGTCACTTCGGCGAAAGAAGACCTCACCCGGCCTCCTTCGTCGGCCACCCTCTCCTTAATAAGGAGAGGGGCCGGGGGTGAGGTCCGCCGGATTTCATATCCCATCCCGTTGTAATACTGAAACGCCAGCTCGCCGGTGGGAGAGACAGACGGCGCAAACGCGCCGGTCAGGACCCGCGTCAGCCGCGCGGACTGCCCCGACCCAAGGTCATACCGGTAAAGGTTGGGGATCCCGTCACGATCGGAGGAAAAATAGACCGACCTCCCATCGGGGCTCCAAGAGGGTCTTGTCTCCAGCGCCGGGCCGGACGTGACCCGTTTTCGATGACCGTTTTCTGCGTCGACCAGCCAGAGATTCCTTTCCCCGTTCTCGTGAACCGACACGGCGATCCAGCGACCGTCCGGCGACCATCGCGGGTTATTGAACTCCGTTCCCGGCAGAACTTCCTGCTTCCCCAAATCCCCCAGCTTCTTCTTGTCGCGGTCATAGATCGCCAGATGAGAGTAACCGGTCTCCTGAACGACGCAGACGATCTTTTTACCATCCGGGGAAAAATCCGGTTCACGGGCCCGTTTCCCCTTGGTCAGCCGTTTTTCCTTTTTGGTCTTGAGATTGACCTCATGGAGATCGGAAAACTGGTAATAGCGCCGGTAGGTTCCTGTCTTGGAATAAACCAGCGCCTCCCGATCCGGGGAGAGGGTCAGCTGGGCCGGCTCCTTTTTCCTGAACAGGACCTTTTCCTTGTCCGTCTCCAGGTCCCGTTCGCGAACCTCCGCAAAATGATGAATCGAGGTTGCCAGGTAATAAAACTTCTTGCCGTCAGATGAGTATCGCGGTTGGGTAAGGCTCTCCCCCTGTTTTGGCCTGAGCCATTCCTCCCCTTCCCTCAAACCGTCTGCCTCGATACCCTTTTTGACCTTCTCATACCGTTCTTCGAGTGTTTTCTTCCAATCCCTCCAGAGATCATAAAAACTTTTTCCAAAACTCTTTTTTGCCTTGTTGTTTAAGGAAAAAAACCAGAGGGAGCGGCCGTAACGATGGCTGAAGTCGGTCAGTTTTTCCTCGCCGTAGATGTCGGCGAGATATTGCCAAAAGGCGACACCGTAGAGATATTGCGCCATCCAGGAGGGCCAGGAATAACGGGTCCCGGCCATCTCGTCGATTTTTAAAAATTGCCCCTGCAAAATATCGGTCCGGAGCAGCATGTCGGTAAATGAAGAACGGCCCCGACCGCGGGTCGTCTCCGCCGTCTCAATATAAGTGGCAAGCCCCTCCGTCACCCAACCGGGGGTCAAACCGTTCGGGGCGACGAGCTTCCCAAACAGAAATTTCAGCGCCTTGGCGGGGTAGCGGGTGTCGGT
>CAYYFU010000081.1:5721-6942 GCA_964471095.1 uncultured Pseudomonadota bacterium | reverse complement strand
GCCCACATCCCGCTGGTGGACGCGTTGAACGCCTTGAGCGACCAGACGACGAATCAAAAACTGCGGGGGATTATTGGAGCGGTCAAGGAAGAGGTGGTGCAAGGGCGTCGGATGTCGGAGGCGATCGCCTCCCATCCAAAGGTTTTTTCGGGACTGTTTGTGCAGATGATTGCGGCGGGAGAGGCGTCGGGATCGATGGAAGTGGTGCTGGAACGGCTTGCCGACCTGATGGAAAAACAGGCCCGCCTGCAGTCCCGTATCCTCGGGGCGTTGATGTATCCGGTCATTATGGCGCTGGTCGGCGTCGGACTGATGGCCTTTCTGCTGGTCTATGTTGTCCCCAAGGTGACCAAGATCTTTGAAGATGTGAAGGCGACGCTCCCTCTCCCCACCCGTTTACTGATCGGCATTTCTCATCTGTTGGCCGATTTTTGGTATCTCTTTATTTTGCTGGGAATCGGTGCCTTTTTTGGGTTGAAGAAGTTTATGAAGACCCCCAAGGGACAGAGGCTTTATGATACCTGGAGCCTTAAGTTGCCGATCTTTGGAAAGCTCTTCCGGATGGTCGAGATCTCCCGTTTTGCCCGAACCCTCTCGACCCTGTTGGGAAGCGGGGTGAATCTGCTCAATGGTCTGGAAATCGTCAAAAAAATTGTTCAAAACGGCCTGCTGGTAGAGGCATTGGAGGCGACCCGGGTTTCGGTCCGGGAGGGGGAATCGCTCGCCGAACCGTTGCGGCGGAGCGGCCAATTTCCGCCGATTGTGACGCACATGATCTCGATTGGCGAAAAGACAGGGGAGTTGGAACCGATGCTTTCCCGCGTGGCGGATAATTTTGATCAGCAGGTCGACAATCTGGTCGGGACATTAACGACCTTGCTGGAACCGATCATGATCCTCGTGATGGGGGGTGTCGTGTCGTTTATTGTGATGTCGATATTGTTGCCGATTTTGCAGTTGAATCAGTTGGGGGCTTGACCTCACCCCTCTGCTCCCCTCTCCTTGATCAAGGAGAGGGGAGGGGGAGAGGTCGGAAACAGGGAGGCAAAATGAACCGCATCAGAAGTCAAACCGGCATGACGTTGATCGAGATCATGGTGGTTGTCACCATTCTCGGTATGATTGCAACGATTGTCACGGTGAACGTGATCGGACGGCTGGACCAAGCGAAGGTGACGGCGGCCAAGACCCAGATCAAAAACCTGGAGACGGCGCTGGATG
>CAYYFU010000081.1:5385-5711 GCA_964471095.1 uncultured Pseudomonadota bacterium | reverse complement strand
CCTGCCACCGAGCAGGGCCTGAAGGCACTTGTCGAAAAGCCTTCTGCCGGAAGGACTCCCTCCAGTTATCCGCGAGGCGGCTATTTAAAGGGGGGAGCGGTGCCGCGGGATCCGTGGGGGTGCGAATATATCTACTACAGCCCCGGCCTGCAGGGGAATCCGTATGAGATGACCTCGCTCGGTGCCGACTGTCAGGAGGGGGGGGAAGATGTCGATGCCGACATTCACTCCTGGGAAATCGGAATCGTCAAAGAATCCGGCTCGTGAATCTTCGTGAAAAGGGCCTGACCCTGATTGAACTTCTGGTGGCCTTGGCCATTATCGGG
>CAYYFU010000081.1:4741-5375 GCA_964471095.1 uncultured Pseudomonadota bacterium | reverse complement strand
GTTTGACCTGGAAATGAAAGGGGATGCCCGCCGACTGGCCTCGCTCTGTCGGTTTCTTCGGATCGAAGCGGTGACGAAACACCGTTACTATCGGCTCGTCTTGGAGATGGATAAAAACCGGTATCAGGTCGAACAAAGCCAGGAACCGTTCGTGATTGCCGCGGAAGAAGAGGAAAAACTGGAAGCGACGGAACCGGAGGGGGAAAAATTGCCCGAAGAGGTCCCGGAAGAGGCCGCCAAGGAAACGTTTGAGAAGGCGGAAAGTTCTTTGCTCCGAGAGACCGCGTTGGGGAAAACCGTTTTTTTTAAGGATGTCGCGATTTCCTACCTTCCCACCAAAAGAGAAAAGGGGCGGGTGCGGGTCTATTTTTTTCCGGATGGGTATGTGACGCCCGCGGTGATCAATTTGCGGGATGAGGACGATGAGGATCATTATTCGATCGCCATCGCGCCGCTTTCGGGGAAGGTGACCGTCGCCGGAGAATATCGTGATTTGGAAAAATAAAGGTTTCACCCTCCTGGAAGTGATGATCTCGGTGGCGATCCTCGCCGTCTCCCTTTTGGCCTTGATGGGTCTTCAGAGCCAGTCGTTGTTGGCCTCGGCTCGGGCCGAAAAAATTCACCTGGCGACCCT
>CAYYFU010000081.1:0-4731 GCA_964471095.1 uncultured Pseudomonadota bacterium | reverse complement strand
GAAGAGGCAAACTACCCCGATTTTTGCTGGAAACTGAAAATCAGCAAGATTGAGATTCCGGCTGCCGAGGCCCAAGGGGGACAGAGCGAGATCATCACCCAGGCGATGTCGATGCTCTCCGAGGAACTCTCCCGTTCCACCCGGGAGATCCGGCTGACCGTCGGCTGGAAGGAGTTTGAGGAGGAAGAGGAGGGATTGACGGTCGTGACCCATATCGTGAATCCGCGAGGGGGGAGGTAGATGCGACCCGAGCCACCCGTTGCTGTAGCTGGTTTCACCTTAATTGAGGTCCTGGTTGCAATTTCTATCCTGGCCATGATGTCGGTCCTGATCTGGCAGGCCTCGGGGACAACGCTCAGTTCCAAGGAACGGTTTGAAAAGCAGGACGAGGCATTCCAGGAGGCGTCACTGGCCCTCCAGCGGATGAGTCGGGATCTGGAGGCCTCGATCCTGCTCTCGACACCCAACTTTCTCGGCAAGTCCGGTTCCGGCGAGCTCCGGACCAAGTCTGTTTTTATCGGGAAGGATGAAGGGGATCAGGATCAGGTGACGTTTCATGGCATCGGTCACCTACGCTATCTGAAGGACGTGAAGGAGTCGGACCAGGCGGAGGTCAGTTATTTCCTGGAACCGAACCCGGAGGAGGCGGGGCTTTTTTTGCTCAAAAAAAGAGAGTCGTCTCCCCCGGACGACCAGCCGGAAGAGGGGGGAACCGTCCAGACGTTACTGGATTCGGCCAAGGAGCTGAACTTCCGGTACTTTGATCCGCAACGGGGGGAATTTTTTGACGGCTGGGATTCCACGAAACTGGATCAACTGAATAAGCTCCCCCGTGCCGTGGAGATCGTTTTGGTTGTCCAGAATCCGGTGGATGAGGAGAAGACGTTGCGCTTTCAGACGACCGCCTTTTTAGGAATGGCCCCGGGCCCCAATGATTTTTAAAAACGAAAAAGGTGTTGCATTAATGATTGTTCTGGCGGCGCTCGTGGTCATCTCCACGGTGGTGGTTGAATTCGCCTATAATGCCCATATCGCCTATGAGGTGGCTGCCACGGAACGGGAACGACTCAAGGCGACCTACCTCGCCTATTCCGGATATCAGCTGGTCCGGATGATGCTGCAGGCGGAACGTCAACTTCGCCAGCAGTTCGCCCCGCTTCTCGAGCAGCTTTCGGGGGGCGGCGGCATCTCATCGGATCCCTTCTGCAAGCTCTTCCCCGTCTCCAGCGGTTTGGTCCAGGGGCTTTCCTCCGGCCTGCTGACCGGGGAAGGGAGTCCCGGGGGGGAGACGGCCCCGGAGGAAGCGGAGGAAGCGGAGAAAGCGGAGAAAGCGGAGAAAGAAGATCTTTTTAATCTGGGCGGCGATTTTGAGGCGCAGTGCGACACGGAGGAACGGAAGATCAACCTGAACGCCTTTTGGCAGCCACCCGACAGGATGGCGATCTATGACCAACAACGCAATCTCCTGACAACGTTTCTCCTCCAAAAGTCTTTTGAATCGTTGTTCCACGAGCGCCGTGATGAGGCGCTGAAGGTCGTGCAGGCGATTGCCGACTGGATCGATCCGGATGAGCGGGTCACGGACGCCTCCGGACTGGGGGGTGGCTATGAAGATTCGGAATACGCCAGCCTTCCGTACAAACCGAAAAATGGAAAGTTGGTGACGACCCAGGAGATCCTGTTGGTTCCGGGGGTCGGGGATGATCTTTACAATCGACTGGCCCCGAATGTGACGGTGTATGGGGACGATCGGATCAACCTCTGCCAGGCGGATGAGGCAATGACCCGTTCCTTTCTGGTCCATTATGCGGAGACGACCCCGGGGGCCGCTCGGCTGGATCGCGATGATGAAACCCGGCTCAATGCGGTGCGGGATGCGATCTTGGAGGTTTGTGCCCAACCAAATCCGCAACCACAACAGATCGCCAATCTGATTGCCTCCCAGCTGGGGGGAGGAACGGCAGCTGGAGGGAGAACGACTGGAACCGAGGGTCAACCGACCCCCTTGGCCAACCGGATTAGCACCACCAACCGGTTTTATTCGATCGATGCCAAAGGGATCGTGGGTGAGATCAAGGTGACCCTCAAGGCGGTTCTCGATACGGGAACGGGGGGGGACCCTAACTCATGGAAACTCCTTTATTTTTTAGTGAAATAGCGGTATGATTCAATCACTTTATGCGTCAGCGTATCCTTGGGGTCGATCTCGGGAGTTACTCGGTAAAGGTCGCCGAGTTTGAGCGTTCCCTGCGCAGTTACGAACTGGTTGGGTTTTACGAACAACCGATCGGGCCTGCCGGCAGGCAGGGGACAGGGGGGGAAGAGGGGGAAGACCCGGTTGCCCGCACCTTGTCCCGCCTTTTTGAGGAGTACAACCTTTCGGCCGAGTTTCTGTATACCACGCTCCCCGGGCAGAAATCCGTTTTTCGTTTGCTCGATCTTCCGTTCAGCAATTTCAAAAAAATTGACACCACGATCGAGTTTGAAATGGAGAACTACCTCCCTCTCCCGTTGGAGGAGGTGGTGATTGATTACAAAATTCTGGCCCAGGACAAGACCCAATCCAAGGTCTTGGCGACTTATTCCAAAAAGGGGGATCTGATCCAGCAGCTGAATCGATTTGCCCGCGCGGAACTGGATCCTCGTTTTGTCGGGGCCGAGGCGATTGAGCTCGCCAATCTCTCGGAACTGGGCGTGGTGCTTCCCGAGGGTCCCTTTGTCTTGGTTGATTTGGGCCACGAAAAGACCAACGTGGTTTTCTTTGTCGGCAAAACCCTTCACGCCGCCCGGACCTTGATGTGGGGGGGACGGGATCTGACCCACGCTGTGGCTTCGACGCTGAAGATTCCCGAAGCGGAGGCGGAGCGGATCAAATTGGAAATGGGACAGGTCGGTGCCGGGGTGGATGTGGCGGATGCGATGACCCGACAGGTGGCTGACGCGCTCCGTGGGGCGCTCGCGGATCTGATTATTCAGCTCAAACAGACCCTGCTCGCCTTTCAGCAGGAGGGGGGTGAGGTGATCCCCGCGATCCTCTTGACGGGCGGCACTTCACGGCTGAATGGGATTGACCATTATCTTTCCACCATGCTTCGCAAGAACGTGAGCTTTCTGGACTGTCTCGATATTCCGTCCTCTCGACTGACCGATTCTGACTGGTGTCGACCGGTCGCGGCAACCGCCCTCGCGACGGCGGCACACGGCGTGTTGGGGGTCAGGACCGGAGACATCCAGTTCCGTCGGGGTGAATTTGCCTATCGGGGAGAGATGAAGGACCTGAAAGGGCTGGTCACCGAGGTGGGGGTCCAGATCGGGATTATCACCCTGTTCGTCCTGGTCACCTTTTTTGTCAGTTATGCCGGTTTGCGGGGGAAAATACGTTCGGAGAAGGAACGGATTGCCACCACGGCCGCGGAGGTCCTTTCCGAACTTCCCAAAAAGAGTTTGGGCAATCCCAAGGATGTCCTCTCCATCTTGAGCGGTCGTGTCAATGAAGCGGCTGAAAAAAAACGGAAACTGGCGGAGGAGACCGCCTCCATGGCGCTGGAACTCCTGAAAGAAATTTCTCGGTCACTCCCCTCCCGGGAGCAGTTGACGCTGGATATCGATGACATGACGATCGCCTCCGGACGCATCCGGTTGAGTGGGCGAACCAGTTCTTTTGAGGCGGTGGATCAGATCAAGACCGCGCTGGCCCAGTCGCCCCTTTTTCAAAATGTGGCGACGGAAAATGTCCGCAAAGGGGTCGGGGACCAGATCAAGTTCGATATTTCGCTCGAGCGGAAGGGGGAGGAGGTGGCCCGTGGCCCTTAAAACCAAAGATTCTCCCCTCCAGCACCTCAGTCTTGAAAATTTTTACAATGCCTTCTTGGGACTTGACCCCCGTGAGAAAATTTTTGTCCTGGTCGGGATTGGGGTTCTGACGTTGTTGCTCCTGTTTCTTCCGTTCTCACTCGTCTCCGGCAAGATGCGTTCGATGCAGCGGGAGGTGGCGGCGATGGAGGGGGGGTATCGGGATGTCGTGGCCAAGATTCAGGAGTATCAGGCGGCCCAGCGGGAAATTCAGGAAATTGAGCGGAAATTCGGGGGTGGGGGATCGATGTCGGGGAAGGTGGAGGGGGCCGCCAAAAAGGCGGGACTTGCCGTAGACCAACTGAAAGAGCGTGCCCCGCAGGAGTCCGATTTTTTTGAGGTCAATGCCGTGGATGTCAAGATTTCCGGGGCGACGCTCCAACAGTTGATTGATTTTGTCCATGAGATCGAGAATGATCCCGCCTCGTTGATGCGATTCCGCCGCATCCAGATCAAACCCCGTTTTGCGAATCGACAGCTGCTCGACCTGAATTGTGAAATTGCCAGCTTTCAGCTGAAGAGGGAGGGTTAATTGATGCCGGTTCAATTGAGGCTCATCCTCTATCCGATCTTTCAAAGAAGCCATAACAACGTCATCTAGAAATTCTTCCAAATCCATGGATGCCGCTTCTTCACTTCCCGGGATTTCTTCCTCCGAAAGAGTCTCATTTAATCGCGCAATCATCTCAACAATCTTTTTTAACTCAACCCCTAAGCCGTGCATTTCTCTAAGGATAGTCTCTATCTTTGAGCGTAAAAGATCATTCTCAGCCTTCACCTCCACGCTCTCCTCGCGAAGTTTTCTGATTCTTGCGAGCTCTTCCCGCAGGGACTCTTTAAGAAGCTCTCTTTGTTTCAAAAGGCTTTCTTCTTTTTCTA
>CAYYFU010000080.1:4105-7109 GCA_964471095.1 uncultured Pseudomonadota bacterium | reverse complement strand
CCTTGGGTCTTGCCGAACAGGTTGGTCGGATCTTTCAGAACAAGGGCATTCTTCAAGACCTCGTCCATATGTTCTACACAGACCACCTGAATTTCGTTCAAGATCTTTTTGGGGATTTCTTCCAGATCCTTTTCGTTCTCTTTCGGGATGATAATATTTTTGATCCCCCCGCGATGCGCCGCCAACGCTTTTTCTTTCAATCCCCCGATCGGCAGGACGCGACCGCGCAAGGTCACTTCGCCGGTCATGGCGACGTCTTTGCGGATCGGGATCTTCAAAAGGGCTGAGGTGATGGCCGTCGCCATCGTGATCCCGGCCGAGGGACCGTCCTTGGGGACCGCTCCCTCCGGGACATGGATGTGAAGGTCGATCTTTTGGTAGAAATTGCGCGGGATCCCCAGTTGTTCCGCCCGGGAGCGAACATAGCTCATCGCGGCCCGTGCCGACTCCTGCATCACATCCCCCAATTTTCCGGTCACGATCAGTGATCCCTTGCCCGGCATGACGGTCACTTCTGTGGTGAGCAATTCCCCGCCGAATTCGGTCCAGGCCATGCCGGTCGCAATCCCGATCTGGTCCTCCTCCTCCATCGAGCCGTAACGGAACTTGGGGACCCCCAAATACTTGTGCAATGAGTGGGGAGTCGCCCGGATCTTCTTATCCTTCCCCTTTTCCGCGATTTCACGGGCCACCTTTCGGGAGATCGTGGCGATCTCCCGCTGGAGATTCCGGACCCCCGCCTCCTTGGTGTAACGACGGATCACCGTCTTAATAGTGGCGTCGGTAATCTCCAGATTTTCCGGGGTGAGGCCGTGCGCCTCCTGTTCCTTCTTGACCAGGTATTTCTTGGCGATATGCAGTTTCTCATCTTCGGTATAACCGGCGATTCGGATGATCTCCATCCGGTCCTGCAGCGGGATCGGGATCGCATGCAGGGTATTCGCCGTGGTAATAAACATCACATTCGCGAGGTCATAATCGAGGTCCAGATAATGGTCCTGGAAGCAGGAATTCTGCTCCGGTTCGAGGACCTCGAGCAGGGCGGCCGAAGGATCCCCCCGAAAATCCATGCTCATCTTGTCCACTTCATCGAGGAGAAAAACCGGATTGCTGGAACCGGCCTTGCGCAGACTCTGGATAATCTTTCCGGGCAGGGCCCCGATATAGGTCCGGCGGTGACCGCGGATCTCCGCCTCATCCCGGACGCCGCCCAAAGAACAACGGACGAATTTACGGCCCATGGCCCGCGCGATGGAACGGCCCAACGACGTCTTGCCGACCCCCGGGGGACCGACCAGACAGAGAATCGGTCCCTTCATCTTGTCGACCAGACTTCGGACTGCCAGATATTCCAGAATCCGCTCTTTCGGCTGTTTCAGGCCATAATGGTCTTCTTCAAGGATCCGTTCCGCCTCTTTGATGTCGAGCTTGTCCTCCGTCATCTCATACCAGGGGAGGGAAAGGATCCAGTCGATATAGTTTCGCACGACCGTCGCCTCGGCCGACATCGGACTCATCATCTTCAACTTTTTGAACTCCTTCTTGACCTTCTTCGTCCCTTCGGCGCTCATCTTCTTGTTTTTGATTTTTTCTTCCAGCTCCTGCAGTTCACTCTTGAACTCATCCCGTTCTCCGAGCTCTTTCTGGATCGCCTGCATCTGCTCGTTCAGGTAATATTCCTTCTGGGTCTTCTCCATCTGCTTTTTGACCCGGGTCCGGATCTTCCGTTCCACCTGCAGGATCTCGATCTCCGACTGGATCTGACTGTACAGCCGCTCCAACCTCTCTCCGGGGCTATCCACTTCCAGAATCTTCTGTTTGTCGGGGAGTTTCAGCGAGAGGTGTGCGACGATCGTATCCGCCAGCCGAGACGGGTCGTCAATCGTGGCGACGGAGGCGAGCATTTCCGGCGGGATCCGTTTGTTCAGCTTGACATAGGTTTCAAACGCAGTCTTGATTCCCCGCATCAACGCCTCGACCTCGATCGTGACTTCCCGGTTTTCCATGATCTCTTCCACTTCGACGAGAAAGAAGGCGGGATTTGGAATAAACCGGCGGATCTGAGCACGCCGCTTTCCTTCAATCAGGACCTTGACGGTCCCATCCGGGAGTCGCAACAGCTGGATGATCGTCCCCAGCGTCCCCACTTTGTAAATATCCTCATCCTTCGGATCGTTGGTCTTGGCGTTGACCTGGGCCGCCAACAGGATATCCTTTTCCTTGTTCATCGCCTCTTCCAGGGCGGCAATCGACTTCTCCCGCCCGACAAAGAGCGGCACGACCATATGGGGGAAGACAATGATGTCGCGAAGCGGCAGGAGGGGGACCAGAAAACCGGAGGTCCCGGCAGAGAGAGTGGTTTTGTTCTCCTTATCTCCGAACATAGTTATAATCTAACCACGTCCCCTTCAGAAGACAAGGGGGGATTATGCTGATTCTGCCTTTTTCTCGTAGGTAATGATCGGTTCCTGTTTCTTGGTGATGCACTCCTCGTTGACGATCACTTCCTTGATATTGTTTCGGGAAGGGATCTCATACATGATGTCGAGCATCAGATTTTCCAGGATCGCGCGGAGTCCCCGGGCGCCCGATTTTCGCTTGATCGCCTCGCGGGAGATCGCGGTCAATGCCTCGGGGGAGAATTTCAATTTGACCCGTTCAAACTCAAAGAGTCTCTGGTACTGTTTGATCAGGGCGTTCTTCGGTTTGCTGAGGATGTCGATCAGGGCCGATTCATCCAGCTCCGAAAGCGTTGCAATCACCGGCAGTCGGCCGATAAACTCCGGAATCAACCCAAACTTGAGCAGGTCCTCGGTTTGGACACCCTCGAGCAACTGAGAAAGATTTTTATCCGATTTCCCCTTGACCTCGGCCCCAAATCCGAGACTCTTAGATCCGGTCCTCCGGGCGATGATATCTTCCAGGCCGACAAACGCACCGCCACAGATAAACAGGATATTCGTCGTGTCGATCGGAATAAACTCCTGCTGAGGGTGTTTTCGCC
>CAYYFU010000080.1:0-4095 GCA_964471095.1 uncultured Pseudomonadota bacterium | reverse complement strand
CGCCCCCCCTTGGGCGGGACGTTGGCGACCGTCCCCTCGATGATCTTCAACAAGGCCTGCTGGACCCACTCCCCGGAGACATCGCGGGTGATCGAAGGGCTGTCGGATTTTCGGGAAATCTTGTCGATCTCGTCAATGTAGACAATCCCGCGCTCGCAGCGCGCCTTGTCGTAATCGGCCGACTGCAATAAATTCAGGATGATATTTTCGACATCCTCACCGACATAGCCGGCCTCGGTCAACGTGGTCGCGTCGGCGATGGTGAAAGGGACATTAAGAATCTTTGCGAGTGTCTGAGCCAGCAGCGTTTTGCCGGAACCGGTCGGGCCGACCAACAGGATGTTCGACTTCTGGAGCTCAACATCGGAAGCGGCCGTTTTGCTCTCAATCCTTTTGTAATGATTATGGACGGCGACCGAGAGGATTTTTTTCGCCTTCTCCTGGCCGATCACACATTCATCAAGGATCTTTTTGATGTCAGCCGGCTTCGGAACCGTGGACCGGGTGACCAGCTGCGTTGCCCGCGCATTTTCTTCCGCAATAATGTCGTTGCAGAGGTCAATGCACTCGTCACAGATATAGACGGTCGGGCCGGCGATGAGCTTGCGCACCTCCCGCTGTGATTTTCCGCAGAAGGAACAGCAGAGATTCATCGGGTCTTCAATAAAGTTTCTGGTCATGCCTTTTGCACCTTGGGGACGACTTCCATTTTGCGTCCCTTGTCCCGAAACGTGACCACGTCGTCGACTATACCATACTCCTTGGCCTCTTGTCCTGTCATGAAATAATCCCGGTCGGTATCCTGCTGGATCTTCTTCAGCGGCTGTTTGGTATGTTTGGCCAGCATCGTGTTCAATTCTTCCCGGAGTCTCAGGATTTCGCGGGCCTGGATATCAATGTCGGTCGCCTGACCGGAATAACCGCCCAGCGGTTGGTGGATCAGGACACGGGCATGGGGGAGCGCAAACCGCTTGCCATGGGCCCCGGAGGCGAGCAACACCGCGGCCATCGAGGCGGCCTGACCCATGCAGATCGTCGAGACGTCCGGTTTCACATATTGCATCGTGTCATAGATGGCGAGACCGGCCGTGACCACTCCCCCGGGTGAATTGATATAAAGGTTAATATCTTTTTCCGGGTCATCGGACTCCAGGAAGAGAAGCTGGGCAATCACCAGGTTGGCGATCTCATCGTTAATGGGGGAGCCGATAAAAATAATCCGGTCCTTTAAGAGGCGGGAGTAGATATCATAGGCACGTTCGCCCCGGTGACTCTGTTCGATCACCATCGGGATCAGCTGTGAAACTGTCTGAAATTCTTTGGGATTTTGCGTCATTCTGTTGGTTTAATTGTAGCCTTCGACAGCACAAAATCAAGGGTTTTTTCCTCCAGGAGGGCGGCGGCAACGCTCGGCAGGAGGTTTTTTTCGCGATAATATTTTTTCCAGGCGTCGGCGGACTGCCCGGCCTCCTGGGCCATCACCTCGATACGATGCTCAATCTCTTCCGGTTTCACCTCGATCTTTTCCTGTTCCGCGATCGCTTCGAGAAGCAGGGTCGCTGTCACCCTGAGTTTTGCCTCCCCCCGGTTTTGCTCGGAAAACTGCTCGGGGGTGATTCCGGATTGTTGCAACGTGACGCCCTGGTGACGAAGATTCGCCTCGAATTGACGGAGCATCGCCTCCAGTTCCACCCGAATCATCCCCTCCGGGACCGGAAAACTGTTTTTCTCGGCCAGCTTCTGAATTGCCGCCCGAGCGAGCTCCCCTTTTCCCCGACCCTCTTTTTCCTTGGTCAGATGTTCGCGGATCTTTTCTTTGACCTCCGTCAAGGTGGCAAATTGACCCAAATCCTTGGCAAAGTCGTCGTCCAGTTCGGGGATCTTTTTCTCTTTCAATTCCTTCAGGTGGATTTCGTATTCCCCGACCTCTTTTTTCTCCCCCGGGGACATCCCGACAAAGGCTGTCTCCATTTCGGGGAGCAACGTTCCACGCCCCAGCTCCGCCATTTGTCCCGCTCCCTTCATCTCCGGGTGAGGTTTGCCCTCTTTGATCCCGCGATAATCAAAAACGACAATGTCTCCCTCGCGGGCCGGTCGGGTTTCTGTCACCGGCAGCAACTGGGCGGCCCTTTCCTGGAGCGATTGAAGTCCCTGATGGACCTCCTCCTCGGCAACGTCGATCTTCTTTTGAGAGAGGGTCAAGTTCTCATACCCCTTGACCTTTATTTTTGGCCTTACCTCCACCACCGCGTCGTAACAGAAATCTTCACCTATTTTGAAATGACGGACCGAGACCTCGGGGGTGGAGACCGGTTGCAGATCGGCCGACCTGAGCGCCTCGGGGTAGCTTTCGGTGATCAGATGACGGACCGCGTCCGATTCCGCATCCGTACGAAAATTTTGCTCCAGCACCTCCCGGGGAATTTTCCCCGGCCGAAACCCCTTCAGTTTTGCCTCACGCCCGATCTGCTGATAGACCTTATCGAGCTCCTCCTGAAGATCGGCGGCCGGCAGGGTGACCTCCAGCTTGCGGGTAATCTCGGTGACTTCATGAACGGTGACCTTCATAGGGGCAGGATAGCGAAGGAGTTGGCGGCTGTCAAAAAAATGTCGTTGATGTGCCCGGGGAGGGACTCGAACCCCCACGGTTGCCCACACGGTTCTAAGCCGTGCGCGTCTACCAATTCCGCCACCCGGGCAATTTCCTTTTGCTGGTTTACAACAGGAAGCTTTCAATTGTCATGGGTAATCCATTGACCTTTGGTTCGACTTCAGGCTATTTTTAAACGGATGAATAAAAGTCAACGGCTGGAATGCGGCACCTGCGCCTCCCGACTCCAGGGGGTTTTTTGCCATCTGGAGGGGGAGACCCTGGAGGAATTCAATACCCATAAGACCAACAACCTCTATAAAAAAGGACAGGTTGTTTTTTATGAAGGAAATCGGGCCTTTGGGCTTTATTGCATCTTTTCAGGCAAGGTGAAGGTCTTTAAGACCGGGATTGATGGGAGGCAGCAGATTGTCCGGATTGCGGGGGCAGGGGATCTGTTGGGCTACCGTTCCCTTTTTTCGGATGAGCCGTATTCCGCCACCGCCGAGGTTTTAGAGGAGGCCTCCATTTGCTGTATCGACCGGAACGCCTTTTTCCCCGTTTTGGCCAAAAACCCCGATCTGGCCCTGAATATCATCAAAAAATTGGCCAAAGAACTCCGTCAGGCGGAAGATTTGGCAACCAGTATCGCGCAAAAATCGGTCCGGGAGCGGATGGCCGAGCTGTTGTTAATGTTGAAAGAGACCTATGGTCGCACCAGCAAGAAGGGGTTGGTCATCTCGCTGCACCTCTCCCGGGAGGAGATGGCGGAAATGATCGGGATCACGCAAGAGACCGCCATCCGGCTCCTTTCTGAATTTAAAAAAGACGGGTTGATCGATGTCCGGGAGAGGGAGATCACCATTCTAAACCCGAAAGGGCTCCTCGAGACCGCCCGGATCGACCTCTAGTCAATTTCCTAACTGACCAAGATCATGTTTCCCCCTGCGAAAGGTCATTAACATCCCCCGACCGTCGGATAGGGTAGGGGTATGAGGAAGAACGACGTTCAGGATCCGTGGGGGCAGCTGATTCGGGGAGGGCAGGCCTTGACCTTCCGTAAGGGGCAGGTCCTTTTTTATGAGGGGCATATCCCGTACGGCGTCTTCGTGATCGAATCCGGCAAGGTCCGTTTTCAGACAGGGAACAAGACGTGCAGCGATGATCATCTGAAGGAGTCGCGCCAGGGAAAGGTCCTGGGGTTAAAACATTTTAGGACCGAGGCCCCGTTCTGTTGCACCTGTGTCTGTGAGACCGACTGTCAGTTGATCTTCATCTCCAAGACCCAGCTGATGGAAACGCTTTCGGCCGCCGGTTCATCAGCGCTCACCACACACCTAAAATAATCCCGGATGATCTAGATCATGTCCGGAAGTCAATGGATTCACTAGAACGCGTTTCATGCTCCACTGGCTTCCCGAAAATATCGCGACCTACGGCGACAAGATTGATCATCTGATTCTGATGATCTACTGGATCGTCGGAGTCTGGTTTGTCGTGACCGA
>CAYYFU010000079.1:1589-7141 GCA_964471095.1 uncultured Pseudomonadota bacterium | reverse complement strand
CCGCCGAACGGGAAGAAGTTCCGGACCCAGTCCTGGAAGAGCCAGGCCAAGGGAAAGGAGAAGATCAATGGCACCCCTTTTTGATGGAGGAAGTGGGAGAGCAGAAACGCCCCGCCGAGGTAACTGGAAATGACCAACAACAGGACAAGCAACGCCAGGAGACTCGCCGCGATTGAGACCTCGCCGTAGAAATGCATCGCGATGAAGATCCAATAGAGGGAGACCGCATAAAGAAAAAACCCGGTGACAAAGCCGATCCCAAAAATCGATCGCTTGGAACCAGGCTCCTGCCCCAACCGGGAGAGACGGAGATAGACAGGGATGAGCGAAAACCAGGCAAGCGCCCCCAGCGAAAATGAGATCTTGCCAAACAGCGCCGGGAAGGAAAGACCGGTCAAAAGCCCTGAAAAAATGGCGGCGATCATCGGCCTTTCTCCGCGATTTTTAGCAGGGCGTCCGTCTTTCGCCACATCTTTTCCCGATCTTTTTTCCGGTGATCGTCGTACCCCAAAAGATGAAGAAGCCCGTGAATCGACAAAATCCTCAGTTCACGGGCGAGCGAATGTCCTTGTTCCCTGGCCTGCCGACGCGCCGTGTCGAGCGAAATCACCACCTCCCCCAACGGAACCTTGCGATTTCCGGCGTCATGACGATCCCGGCCAAAAGCCAGGACATCCGTCGCCCGGTCGTGGCGAAGAAATCGGCGATTCAGCGCTCGGATTTGACGATCACTCACCAGGACAAAATTAACGTCTTCGCTCAGGCCCAATGCGCGGAATATCCGACGGAGCGGTGGGCGGAGCCTCCCGAAGGGATTTGGGCGTAAGGGGTGAAGATGGAGTATATTTATCGACATGGGGCGGCAGGACCATCGATGGAGTTTCTTTTGAGGGGATCTCCGGGTACTCAACCCTCTGGTGATAAATCCCCATCAAAATACGGACAAAACTCTTGCCAATCAGCTCCAGATCCTTGAGCGTCAATTCGCACTCGTCAAATTGGCCGTCAATGAAATTCTTGTTGATCATGTTCCGGACCACCTCTTCCAGGCGGGCCGGGGAACGATCCTTGAGGGCGCGGGTTGACGCTTCCACCGTGTCCGCCAACAGGATCACCCCCGCCTCACGCGTTTGCGGTTTGGGTCCGGGATAGCGGTAGTCCTTTTCGTCAATGACATGGAGATCCCGGTTTTCCGCCTCCTTGGCCTTGCTGTAAAAGTAGGTGATCAGCTTGGTCCCCTGATGCTGCGGGATGATATCGAGGATCCGCTGCGGGAGTTTATGCCGCCTCCCCAGTTCGATCCCTTCCTTCCCATGGGAGGCGATGATCAGGGCGCTCATCGAGGGGGCGCGATTGAAGTGCCGATCCTCTCCCATCCGCTGGTTCTCGATAAAATAAGGGGGTTTGACCAGTTTTCCAATGTCGTGAAAATAGCAGGCGACCCGCGCAAACAACCCATCCGCACCGATCGACTCGCAAGCCGCCTCCGCGAGCGTTCCGACCATATGACTATGGTGATAGGTTCCGGGGGCCCGCACGATCATCTCACGGAGCAGCGGGTGATTCAGACTGCCGAACTCCAACAGCTTGATCGGGCTCAGATAATTGAAGGCCGATTCAAAAAGCGGCAACAGGATCAGCACGACCACCGCAGCAAACAGCCCGCCCAGGAATGCCATGGCGAGCAGGACAGGCATCTCCGCCTGCTGGGAGAATCCCGCCGCAGAACCGGCGGTGGCAAGTTGAAGGATGAAAAGTGCGACCGCTTGAACAACACCGGCCTCCACGCCGATTCGGAGAATGTTGGCACGGCTCCGGACGGAGCCGGAGAGCCAGGCCGTAGCAACCCCGCTGGTCAGAAAGTAGAGGCCGAAAGTCAGATCGTTTTCCAACAGGAGTCCCGAAAAAACCGAGGCGCCGATCGCAAAAAGCAGGGCCATTTCGAGTGATTGTAACAAGCGGACAACGACGACACCGGCGGCAACCGTCATGAACAGAGAGGAGCCGGTCAGAGGAATCGTGAACGGCAAAAGCTCTTTGATGCCATCGGAAAAATAGAGGGTCATTCGTTCCAAGAGCAGGAGGGTCAATAACAAACTCCCCTGCAGAATCAAATCAGCCCGCTTCGGTTGCTGTCGCCGGACCACCAACCGACCTGTTTGAAACAGGAGCCCCAGAAATAACAGAATAAAGCCGAAACTTCCCAACCAGCGCGAGACCGGCTGCTTTCGGCTCCGCTCCTTTCGGATTCCCTCCAGCACCTTGATATGCCACGCCTCCAGACGGTCACCGCTGCGGACAATCGATTCCCCGCGCTGGATCTTGATGACGACATCCTTCGCCTCCTCCGCCCCCGGTCCGCCGGCCTGCCGAAGCTTCGCCGTCGCCTCTTCATCAACAATTTCATAATCCCGGTCCGCTCGGATACTGTACGGTGCAATACCCCCGCCCCGTAAATGGGTCGGGATCTTGACCCAGGAGAGGTTCATTGCCGCGGCAATCGCGGCGGCAAACAACACAAAAAGGAAGAGGTTTAGACCCTGCCGGCGTAATCGTTCAGGCATTGTTCTTTCCCCTTTCATAAGCCTTCACAATATCGGTCACCAGTTTGTGACGGACCACATCCTGCTCATCAAAGAGCTGAAAATGAATCCCCGCAATCCCTCCCAGAATTTTCTGCGCCTCAATCAATCCCGATCCCTTTCCGGAGGGGAGATCCACCTGGGTCACGTCACCGGTCACCACCGCCTTGCTCCCAAACCCGAGCCGTGTCAAAAACATCTTCATCTGCTCGGTCGTGCAGTTCTGGGCCTCATCCAGAATGATAAACGAGGTGTTCAGCGTCCGGCCCCGCATAAAGGCCAACGGGGCGATTTCAATCACCCCGGTTTCAATCAGTTTGAGGATCCTTTCATAATCGATCATGTCATAGAGGGCGTCATAGAGGGGACGGAGGTAGGGGCTGACCTTTTCCACCATGTCACCGGGGAGAAAGCCGAGCTTCTCCCCCGCCTCCACCGCGGGGCGTGACAAGATGATCCGGGAGACCTCCTTGCGGGTCAGGGCAATGACCGCCATCGCAACCGCCAGATAGGTCTTTCCGGTGCCGGCGGGGCCGATTCCAAAGACCAGGTCATAATTTCGGATCGCATCGATATATTCCTTTTGATGAGGACTTTTGGGGAGGATCACCTTGTTATGGGACGGGAGATAAATGCTATTTTCCAGCAGGTCCTGAAGCCGGGCCTTCTGATCCGACGAAAAAACGCGAATCGCCCGCTCAAGATCGGCCCCGAAAACCGGGTACCCCTTCTTGACCATCCCATAGAGTTCCTGCAGGAGCCGCTCCACGAGCTGGACATCCGGTTCCGGTCCCTGGATGCTGACATCCGTGCCACGGACGTTGATCTGGACCCCCAGCCGTTTTTCGATCGCCCGGATATTTTGATCCTCGGCCCCAAAAAGGTGGCGGGCGAGGTTGTTGTCGTCAAAACGGATCCGGACCACTTCTCCCTTTTTCCCCGGTTTCAATTTTTCTTCCCCTTCTCTTCGGGCGGGCTGAAGAGCTGCAGAACCATTTCGCGACGCCGGCCCGAAGCATCAAAGTCGACCAGAAAAAGTTCCTGCCACGGTTCGAAGGACATCTTCCCTTGTTCGACCGGGATCGTCAGCGTTGGCGGCAGGAGGGAACGAAGCGGGGCGGAAATCGCGGCCAACCCCTCTTGAAGTTCCGCCAGGGACTTTCGGTCATTCGGGAGGATCGCGACCACCGCACCGGGAGTACGGATGGCGACGGTGACCACCCCACTCTGCAAATTGACCTCCCGGATCATACTCCGGACATCATGCCCGATATTAATCAGATCGATCCCCTTGGTTGTCCCGACAAAAAAGCTGCGCTGATGGAGCATGTTGAAAAATGCTACTACTATCAAAGACTTACGTCAAGCTGGTTGACGCAAATGGGAAAATCAGTGATGAATCCGGGGCTTATGAGGCTGCAAAAACCGGCCTTCCTGAAATACATCTTTGTCTGTGAGAATCTCCGCGAAAATGGCGAGGTCTGTTGTGGCCCCCGGTCGATGGGGACCGGCTACGTCGAAAGGCTCAAACAAGAGGTCAAGAATCGGGGGCTTAAGGGAAAGGTCCGTGTCTCCCGAACCGGTTGCCTTGATATCTGTGCCCAGGGACCGAACATCATCGTCTATCCGGAGGGACGATGGTACTCCCAGGTGGAGGAGAGCGACCTCCCGGAGATCATCAAGAAGGAACTCTAATGCATCAGATCGTCCTGGACCTGGAGACCCAAAAGAGCTTTGACGAGGTCGGGGGGCGTGACCGCTTGGCTGACCTTGGGGTTTCGCTCGTCGGGATCTATCACTACGGGGAGAAGGGCTTCGCCACCTTCACGGAGGACCAGATCTACCGTCTGGAGGGGATCCTCTCCGAATCGAATCGGGTGATCGGTTTTAACCTCCGCCGCTTTGACCTGCCGGTCCTTCAACCGTACTTCAAGAACCTCCGCCTCGCTGACTTGCCGGTTTTGGACCTGATGGAGGAGATTGAAAAACAGGTCGGCCACCGGGTCAGTCTGGAGAGTGTCTCGCGGGCGACCCTCGGGGAGGGGAAAACCGGCTCCGGACTCGAGGCGATCCGCCTTTACCGATCCGGTGAGATGGAAAAACTGGCCCGTTATTGTCTCGATGATGTCCGATTGACCCGTGATCTCTACGAATTTGGGAAAAAATTTGCCAAGATCTGCTTTCTTTCCCGTGACGGGGGGAGGGTCGATCTGCCGGTCAACTGGGCGGACCCACCCCCCCCTGCCAACCTTACATTATTCTAAATAGTTAATAATTTCATTAACTTATAAATAATATTCCTGGCATCTTTACAACGGAACCGTCCTTTTTTATAAGCAGGTCGAGATGGCTAAAAAGGGATATCAGCGAAAAGACCGTTATTATCAGAAGGCCAAGGAGAAGGGGTTTCGCTCCCGAGCGGCCTTTAAACTGGTGGAGTTGAATTCGAAATTCAAGCTCCTGACCCCCGGGATGCATGTGGTGGACCTGGGCTGTTCCCCGGGGAGCTGGTTGCAGCTGATCTCGGACGAGGTCGGTCCGGCCGGGTCGGTGATCGGAGTTGATACCGAGGAGATAGTGCCGGTCTCAACCAAAAATGTGACCTTGATCCAGGGAGATATCCGGGAAGAGCGGACCAAACAACGGCTCCTTTCCGAGCTGGGACGCAAGGTCGACCTGGTCGTTTCTGACATGGCCCCGCATCTGTCCGGGATCAAGTTTCAGGATCACTACAACTCCTACGAGCTGGCCGAACAGGCGTTCCGGGTCTGTCGGTTGGTGCTGCGTCAAAATGGGACCTTTGTGGTTAAAATCTTCCCGGGGGAGGAACTGGAGCCGTTTAAAGAGGGATTGAAGAAATGTTTCCCCCGGGTGAACCTCTTTATCCCGGATTCGACCCGGAAGAGCTCCACCGAGGTCTACCTGATCGCCAAGGGGTTCATCCCCTCCAACAACGGCAATCATCACCAC
>CAYYFU010000079.1:0-1579 GCA_964471095.1 uncultured Pseudomonadota bacterium | reverse complement strand
ATGCGGAGGAAAGAGATGGGGGATTGGGGGGCATAAGGTTAATCTCCTTCCTCCTCCCTACGCCCCGATATGTTCTCACTGACCCTTCATCCCTGTTATCGGCGGGGCCCCAAAAAAGTTGCGTAAAAAATGTCGCCGCGCCCTAAATTTTACGACGTCGGCCGTGAGGGGGTTCGCGGCCGGTGAGCCGCCGGTAAAACAGCCGGTAATTGAACCGCTCCTCGGCCGACCAGCACAACCGTCTTTCTGTCCCCTTTTGCACAACGGTCAGGAACGACGGCACCTCGCGGTGTGTGATCAGCCAGACAAAACTCTCGTCCCACCTTGCCCGTTGGGCGAGGAGGGTGATCATTGGGTCGTCCAGCTGGTAGGTGTAACCGTAAAAGATCTCCTCGATCGCCTTTGTTCGTAGGCCGCGTTTGTTTTGCGCGAGACCGCGTAACGCCGCTTGGATCCCCCGCGGTTCCAGCTTGGCAAAACGTCTGCGTAAGGTAACCCCCAGCGGCCTCTCCAGCGCCTCCGCAAGGACGACCCCCTCGGGAACCACGACCGAGAGGATCCCCCTCTCCCAGTCGATCCAGGGATGATCCCCCTTCGGCCCAAGGAACAACCGGAAGATCGTTCGTTGCTCGACCTCGGTCAGGCGGGGGGAGTAAAACCCAAGGAGAGAAAAGAGGCTCCGCAGGGTGACCCCGATCTTGCCCCCCTCCATTCTCCGATAGACCCGCGCCGGAAGCCCTGCCTGCCGGGCAACCTCCTCTTGAGTCAATCCGATCCGGAGCCGGGTGGCGACCAGAACCCGGCTCATTTCCGCAAAACGATTGCCGGGGGAGACCCTTGCCTTGGCATAGACCCTGCGTTTTCCAGACGTCTTGTGCCCCTTTGGCCTTGTGGTTTTGCTTCTTGCTAGCGCCGGCCGCACTGCGGGGCGTCCCGCAACGACCGGTCGGACCGCTTGGGGGAGGGTGTCGAGCATCTGTTCAATCTCCCTTCCGAGTCGATCGCCCCGATGTTGCCGCATCGCTGCCGCCAGCCCCGGCCGGAAGTGGCCGACCACCGCGGCGTCCCCTCGGGCAATCCCGGTAATTCTCCGCAGGGCCGCTGCGGCGGCGACAGGATCGGCCGAGGTGGCCTCTTCCACCAGCCGGGAAACCTGTCTGGTGAGGACCCTCTTGCCGAGGGATATAGCGACTCTTCCTGCGTTCATAACGGACATAGATCCTCAAGCCCCAAGAAGACCAGGAGGCCGGCGGCCGCACGGGTGAAGGTGACCTTGACGATCATCTGATCGTTGGGCCGTGTCGCCGGCTTGATAATCTCTGGCGCTGATGCCCGATAGCCGCCTGGTTTCCGTCGGGCGACCTCCCGGGCCAGGGAGAGGAGGTTGGCTTGTTCCTGCGAGGGTGATCGAACCCCCCGCACCTGGTACAGGAGAACGTTGGCCCTTGCCCCCTTCACCGGTGCTACCTCCCGCAATCCCGCGGCGAGCTGCCCCCGTAACACGGCCCGCTTGCCGTTTAGGAAGTTAGACAACGTCTGCCCCTCAAGGATCCTTACGATCGGGACGTCCCTCCGAGGT
>CAYYFU010000078.1:0-7151 GCA_964471095.1 uncultured Pseudomonadota bacterium | reverse complement strand
CGCTGAGTTTGCGGATCAACTTCAGGTAGAGGTCAAACGGCTCCGTTTCCCTTTTCATCGGATCAAAAAACAGCTCCCGGATCTCCCCCTTGGAAATCTTCTCCTCCAGCAGCGCGTAGTAGAGTCGATCCCCCAGCATGTATCCCAAGCCATGGGTCACCCCAAAGAAGAGATCGGGATGGGAACGGAAGAATCGGCGGGAACGGATCGGCGTCCCTTTTTTTTCCAGCTTTTTGTGCTCAAGCACCAGCAGCGACATCTCCAGCTCCCCTCCCTTCTTGCGCGCCCCCCGTGCGGAGCGGAGGTAATCGACCAGCCCCTGATAATCCCTTTCATGAAAACATTTCCGCTTGTGATTGACGATCTTGGACCCAAAAAAACCGAGCGCTTCATGCAGACAGTTGGCATAAAAGGCATCCACGGCATCCCGCTCTTCCTCTCTCCCGGAGCAGAGAAACTTCAGGTAGTGGGCCGCCTCTTCCGCGGCATGATTGAGGGAAAGATTGGCAAGATAGACAATCCGCTTTTGAGGGATACAATAACTCTCCGAGGCCAGGACCTGCTTTTTGATCCTCTGGATCTCCCGTTTGGAAAAGCTCTCGTCCTCGGCGAGACGACGCAGGAAGCTCAAATCACCACAGGTGAAAACCTCCACCTCTTCCGCAACCGGTTTCAGCTCAATATCGAGAAAACCGGCGATTCGATGCAGCAGCTCCAGAAAGCTGTGCCTGGCATCGGCATAGTCGATCTCCCCCTCTTCATGCTCCAGCCAGTTCAGATACGACTGCTGCCAAACGATCGGCGGGGTGTTCATCAGACAAAAACTCCTCTCGTCCAGTTGGACCACTTCTGCCTTTTCCTCCAACTCCTGCTCCGCCAGCCGCCAGTAAATCGCCTCGCTGTTTTGATAAACAATCAGATCCCGGACCGGCGACGGTTTTAAAAACTCCAAGACCTTGTTGGGGAGATGGGAGGGGGCGATGTGGAGATCGCCGACAAAGATAATCCATTTTCTCCCCGGAAAGCGTCGCACCAGCGAGGCGATCGTTTTGGCGTTTCGTTGGTCGCGCTCCTGCAGCGAAAGATTGCCGGTCAGCGAACTTTCGATCCCCAGCAGAGGGATTTCCCAATAGCGGGCAAAGTCAAAGATCGGCTTAAAATTCTCCCAGAGGTCAAAATACCAGTACTTCTGGAACTGGATTTTTTTCAGAAAGGTCCCTTCCGATATCTTTTCCTTCAGATAATCGTCCAAAATCTTCTGGTGACGGGTCTGGACCAGCTCGAGACTGACCGCCCATTGCGGCGTCTTTTCGACCAGCAACTTCAGAAGCCGGAGCAGCATCCGCTGGGATTGCTTGTTGGTGTGATAATCGCCCAGATAAATAACGTCGGCCTTCAGCATCTCTTCCAAAAGTTCCTCGATCGAGGATACTTTTTTGTAGGATCGGACCTGGCGTTTGTAGCGACGCTCGTAATCGGCAAACCCCCTTTCCTGGACGAGGGCCTGGGCACGAATGACCTCGTCATTATGCCGAAAAATCATCTTCTGGATCTGCAGAAGCTCTTCGCGAGGCGAGAATTCAGGGGGCATCGACCTGACTCCGATCAGGTTGACAATCCCAGAAAGGATAATAGAGTAGCGCGAAATATGCCAGCAGAATTCAAAGCCGGTCTTGAGGATGTGGTCGCGGGGCAAACCCAGCTCTGCGACATTGATGGCCAAAAAGGGGAATTGATCTATTGCGGTTACAATATCCATGACCTGGCCGAGCATGCCACCTTTGAAGAGGTGGTTCACCTGCTCTGGCACCAGCGGCTTCCCACCCGAACGGAATTGACCGAACTGATAATCGAGTTGGAGGAGAATTCCGACATCCCGCACGAGATCATGGATTTTCTGCAACGGGTCGCGCCGCGTCTTTCGGCGATGGGGATGCTGCGGACGTTTGTCTCGATGCTGGCGCATTTTGACCCGGAGGCGGGGGACCGATCCCGCTCGGCCAACGAAAACAAGGCGCTCCGGATTGTCGCCAAGATCCCGACACTCATTGCCGCGTTCGATCGCTTCCGCAAGGGGAACCATCTCGTCCCTCCGAAAAAAGGTCAGAATCTGGCCACCCGCTTTCTCTACCAGCTGACCGGCAAGGACCCGCTGCCGGAGGCGGCCAAGGCGATGGATGTCGCCCTGGTCCTCCATGCGGAACACAGTTTTAACGCTTCCACCTTTGCCGCGCGGGTCTGCGCCGCGACCCTCTCCGACATCTACTCCTCCGTAACCGCGGCGGTCGCTACCCTGAAGGGTCCGCTCCACGGGGGGGCCAACGAGGAAGTGATCAAGATGCTCCGGCATATCGGCCATGTCTCCAAGGTGAAGGAATACATCGAGGCGGAATTGGCCGACCGGAAGAAGATCTTCGGGTTCGGTCACCGGGTTTACAAGACGATGGACCCGCGGGCAACGCACCTGATGCAGATGTCACAAAATTTGGGCAGGGCGACCGGCAAGTTGAAGTGGTTCGAGCTCAGTGTTGAGATCCAAAAGGTCATGAAGGAGCTCAAAGGGCTCGACCCGAACGTCGATTTTTATTCGGCCTCACTTTATGAGACCCTCGGCATCCCTTCCGACCTCTTTACCTCCATCTTCGCGATATCTCGCGCCTCCGGTTGGACTGCCCATATCCTCGAACAGTACAAGAACAACCGGTTGATCCGACCGCAGAGTGAATATACCGGCCCCCGCAACCTGAAGATTGTTCCGATCGAAAAGAGATAATGCCTGAAAAAATCCGTTTAAAAAAAGCCGGGGTTCTCGAGGTCCCGAACGAGCCGATCCTCCCGTTTATCGAGGGGGACGGAACCGGTCCCGATATCTGGCGCGCCTCGCAGCTGGTCTTTGATGCCGCCGTCGTCAAGGCCTATGGAGGGAAGCGAAAGATCTGCTGGAAGGAGGTGTTCGCCGGTGAGAAGGCGCAGAAGATTTACGGTGCCAAATGCCCACCGAATCTGTTGCCGGATGAGACACTGGAAACCCTTCAAGAATACCTCGTCTCGATCAAGGGGCCGTTGACCACCCCGGTCGGCAAGGGGATACGCAGTCTCAACGTCACGCTCCGGCAGACGTTTGATCTTTATGTCTGTCTGCGGCCGATTCGTTATTTTCAAGGGGTACCGTCACCCGTGAAGCGGCCGCAGGCCGTCAACATGGTGATCTTCCGTGAGAACACCGAGGATATCTACGCCGGGGTCGAGTGGGAGGAGGGGACGCCGGAGGTCAAGAAGAGCATCCAGTTCCTGCAGAACGAGATGGGGGTGAAGAAGATCCGGTTTCCGGAGACCTCCGGCATCGGCATTAAACCGGTCTCCCGGCAGGGAACGGAGCGGCTGGTGCGCGCCGCGATCCGTTACGCCCTCGCCCATAAGAGAAAGAGCCTGACGCTCGTCCACAAGGGGAACATCATGAAGTTCACCGAGGGGGCGTTTCAAAAGTGGGGGTATGAGCTGGCGAAGCGGGAATTTCGAGATCAGGTGGTGACGTGGGAGGAATTAAATCCCCCCAGCCCCCCTTTGTCAAAGGGGGGTTCAGGGGGATTTTCAAACAAACTGCTTATTAAGGACGCCATCGCGGACAATTTTCTCCAGCAGATCCTGACCCGGCCCGATGAATACGACGTGATCGCCACACTGAACCTGAACGGCGACTATATCAGCGATGCCTTAGCCGCCCAAGTGGGGGGGATCGGGATCGCCCCCGGCGGCAACATCAATTACGACACCGGTTGCGCCATCTTTGAGGCGACCCATGGAACTGCGCCAAAATATGCGGGACAAGACAAGGTGAACCCGGGCTCGGTGATCCTTTCCGGCGTCATGATGTTTGAATATCTCGGTTGGAATGAGGCGGCTCGTTTGATAACAGGGGCGCTGGAAAAGACAATCGCGCAAAAGAAGGTCACCTACGACTTCCACCGCCAGATGGAAGGCGCCAAACTCCTCAAATGTTCGGAGTTCGGGAAGGCGATTGTGGGGAATATGTGACCTCACCCCCAGCCCCTCTCCTTAACAAAGAGAGGGGAGAAAATAACCCTCCCCCTTTGTAAGGGGGAGGTCAGGAGGGGGTAGGAGATTATGTTCCAAACAGACTTATTAAACGGCAAGACCATCTTGATCACCGGCGGCGGGACCGGCCTTGGCCGCTCGATGGCGCTCCGGTTTGCGGAGCTGGGGGCCAATATTGCCCTCTGCGGGCGGCGGGAAGAGGTCCTCAAGGAGGCGGCCAAGGAGATCGGTAAGAAGGGAAAGGCCTTTTACAAGACCGCCGATGTCCGGAATTACGATCAAGTGGAGGCGGTTTTTGATGCCGCCGAAAAGGAATTCGGCAAGATCGACATCCTCGTCAACAACGCCGCCGGGAATTTCCTCTCCCCGACCGAGCTTCTTTCGCCGAACGGCTTCAACGCGGTGGTCGGGATCGTCCTGAACGGCTCGTTTCACTGTACATTGGCGGCAGGCCGCCGCTGGATCAACCAGCAACGGGGCGGGCGGGTCTTGAGCATCCTGACCACCTATGCCTGGACCGGGTCGGCCTACGTCGTCCCCTCCGCCTGCGCCAAGGGGGGGGTGCTCGCGATGACCCGGTCACTTGCAGTGGAATGGGCCAAATACAAGATTCGTCTGAACGCGGTTGCCCCCGGCCCGTTCCCGACCGAGGGGGCCTGGAAGAACCTGGTCCCGGACAGCTTTGAGGAGAGGTGGAAGAAGAAGGTCCCGCTCGGCCGGGTTGGCCGGCACGAGGAACTGGCGAACCTCGCCGCCTTCCTCGTCTCGGATCAGGCGGAATATATCAACGGCGAGTGCGTCACAATTGATGGCGGCGAGTGGCTCTCCGGCGCCGGGCAATTTAATATGCTCACCGAAATGACCCCGGAGGGTTGGGGAAAGATGGCGGAGCGGTTTCAGAAATCTAGGAAATCATAAATCGGAGGAAAGGGGCTTCTAACGAACCGGTGTCTTTGGCGGTGTCACGTTGTGAAAAACGTAGACGCCGACCCCTCCTTTTGACAGCGCCTTGAAGGCGATGTCGGTATCCCCGTCCCCATCAATATCACCCGCGCGCACAGCGTACGCGGCCCATTCAACTTCAACCTCAAATTTCTTTTCAAGCTGTGAAACAATAAGCCACGGTTCGTACCCCCACGGCTCTACAACGGGCGGTTGATCAAGTTCCGAGTGATAGCCAGAGCAAGAGAACCTCGGAGAAGAAGTCTCATTATACCTGACCTCGCAAACGAAGTAGAGGTCCTTTGGTTTTTGGGGTAGGTCGTCCCCCCGATAACTGACAAGGATTTTTTCATCTTTGTGAATTACCTTGTACGGAACCGACGGCAACTGGTAATAGCGCCTGGTCTCCGCTGCCGTTGTCGGTTCGGCAGGTCCAAATTCAATTTTTGGGATAGTCCCGGCCATTGCTTCCTCCGTTGCCCCATCATCGGCGATCAGGGAAAAAGGTTGCGTCCAAAATTTGCCCTACAAAAATTTTCCCTACTTGACTTCCATCTTTAAGTATATACAATAAGATATATGTATGAACTGCTGTTTGCCGAGATCGTCGCCAAGCAGCAAAAGGCGATCCCCAAAAAGGATCTGGAGAAGATAAAAATGTTGCTCCTCTCACTGAAGGAAAACCCCCGCCCCTTCAAATGCAAAAAATTGGTCGGGGGAGAACAGGAATACCGGATTCGATATGGGGATTGGAGAATCCTCTACTCGATCGATGATGCCCGCAAGCGGGTCATCGTTTATGGAATTCTTAACAGAAAGGAGGCGTACCGATGAAGACAATTTCAGTCAAACTCGACGATTACCTGCTGGATATCCTGAATCAGGAATCCAGGGAGAAAAAGACCACCCGGATGGAGCTGATCCGAAGCGCGATCGTCAACTTTCTGTTGAACCGCGATGACGCGGGAGATCTTGCGTATATCGAGGCGCATCGCCGCGACCGGCTCCTCTCTTTCGAGGAGACCTTCAAATAAAGGGACCTGACGAACATCATTTGACAATCGGTGCGGCGCATATAAAAAACCCTCTACCTAAGGAGACTTCTTATGCCCAAACGACCCAAGATTGCCCTGATCGGCGCCGGACAGATCGGCGGGATACTGGCCCAGTTGGCCGCCCAGCGGGAACTGGCGGACATCGTCCTCTTTGACGTGGTGGAGGGGGTCCCGCAGGGGAAGGCGCTCGACATCCTCGAATCGGGCCCGGTGGACGGCTTTGATGTCTCCATCAAGGGGACCAACAGTTACGAGGATACAAAAGGGGCGGATGTCGTGATCGTGACCGCCGGCCTCCCGCGCAAGCCGGGGATGAGCCGCGACGACCTGTTGGCCAAGAACGTCGAAATCATGAAAGAGGTGGCGGCGAACGTGAAGAGGTATTGCGCCGGCGCCTTTGTGATCGTCGTCTCGAACCCGCTGGACGCGATGGTTTATACGATGAAGCAGATCACCGGCTTCCCCAAACAGAAGGTGGTCGGGATGGCTGGACTGCTCGATTCCTCCCGCTTTCGCGCCTTCGTGGCGATGGAACTGGGGGTTTCGGTCAGGGAGGTCACTGCGTTGGTCTTGGGGGGGCATGGCGACGATATGGTCCCCCTCCCCCGCCTCTGCACCGTCAACGGCGTCCCGCTGGCCGACCTGCTCCCGCCGGAAAAGATCGCCGCAATTATTGAACGAACGAAAATGGCAGGGGGGGAGATCGTGAATCTCCTCAAGACCGGCAGCGCCTTCTTCTCCCCGGCCGCCTCGGCCCTCGCCATGGCGGAGTCATACCTCAAGGATCAAAAACGGACACTCCCCTGTGCCGCCTATCTGGAGGGGGAATACGGGGTGAACGGCTACTCCATGGGGGTGCCGGTGGTGATCGGCGCCGGCGGCGTGGAAAAGGTCATCCAGCTGAAGCTCACCCCCGACGAAAAGAAACTGTTTGACGCGAGTGTCGAGCATGTGAAAAAACTGGTCGGACAGATCAAGCTCTGAAATGTCCGACTCCTCCTCATTTTACGTGAAGCGCCTGATGTCGATTACCGGAATGCTGCCGGTCGGCGGGTTTCTCGTGCAGCACTTCTTCTCGAACGCCTACGCCTTCATCTC
>CAYYFU010000077.1:0-7203 GCA_964471095.1 uncultured Pseudomonadota bacterium | reverse complement strand
CTAGAGGCGGCCGGGCGGATCAGGCCGGGCGGGAAGATTGTCGCCGCAACCACCGGAAACTCCGGGATCGCCCTCGCCTATATGGCCGCGATCAAGAAATACCGGGTCATCTTAGTGATGCCGGAGAGTTACAGCCTGGAGCGACGCAAGATGCTGGAGGGGTACGGCGCCGAGGTGCACCTGACCCCGGCCGCTGAAGGGATGCCCGGCGCCCTGGAGCGGGCCAGAAACCATGCCGCGGACCAAAAGGCGTTTTTCCTGAACCAGTTCTCCGATCCGGAGACCGCCAAGGCCCACTATGAAACGACCGCCCCGGAGATCGAAAAGGCGCTTCCCCTGCCGGTCGATGCGGTGGTTGTCACGGTCGGCACCGGCGGGAGTTTGATGGGGGTCGGTCGCTATTTTAAGGAGAGAGGCGCCAAGGTGGTCGTTGCTGAACCGGCCGCTTATCCGCACCGAATCGAGGGAACCCGCCCCGGATTGAAATCCAGCCTCGTTGATCCAAGGCTGATCGATGAGACAATCACGGTCTCCGACAGCGAGGCGTTTGAGACGACCCGTGAGTTGGCCCGGTTGGAAGGGATCTTGTGCGGGATCTCCTCCGGCGCCGCCTTTTCTGCCGCCAAGAGGGTTGCGGAGCGGCTTGGACCTGATAAAACGGTGGTGACGGTTTTTCCGGACGGCGGGGAGAGATACTTCAGTGTGGAGAAATATTTCTGATGTCTTACGTCAAAGGCTTGAAATGCCGCGAATGCGGTCATGAATATCCGAAGGATCCGATCCATGTCTGTGAATACTGTTTCGGCCCCCTGGAGGTCGCCTATCACTATCCGCTCATCCGGCGGCATTTGACCAAAAAGAAGATTGAAAAACGGCCGCAGACGATGTGGCGTTATCGCGAGTTGCTCCCGATCGACTGCGAGCCGACGGTCGGACAGCAGGTCGGTTTCACCCCGTTGGTCCATGCCAAAAATCTCGCCCGGGCGTTGGGGGTTAAAGAGATCTGGGTCAAGAATGATGCGGTCAATTATCCGACCCTCTCTTTCAAAGACCGGGTCGTTTCGGTCGCCCTCTCCAAGGCGCTGGAGTTTGATTTCAAAGTTGCCGCCTGCGCCTCGACCGGCAACCTGGCCAACTCGGTCGCCGCGAATGCCGCCGCCGCGGGGATGCAAAGCTATATTTTTATCCCCCATGACCTCGAGCAGGGAAAGGTGCTCGGCACCCTCATTTATGGGACCCATCTGGTCGGGATCCGGGGGACCTACGACGAGGTGAACCGGCTCTGCAGTGAGATCGCGGCGAAATATCGCTGGGCGTTTGTCAACATCAACATCCGCCCGTACTACGCCGAGGGGTCCAAGACCCTGTTCTACGAGACGATGGAACAGCTCGGCTGGAAGGTCCCGAATCATGTCGTCGTCCCGATGGCGGGCGGATCGCTGATCACCAAGGTCGGCAAGGCGATCAAGGAGTTTTACGATCTGGGGCTGATCGGCTCCAAGAAATGCAAGCTCCATGGGGCGCAGGCGACCGGTTGCTCTCCGATCACCACCGCCGTCAAGGAGGGGTGGGATCTTTTCAAGCCGGTGAAGCCGCATACCATCGCCAAGTCACTGGCGATCGGCAACCCGGCGGACGGGTTTTACTCGATGCGGGCGATCCGCGAATCGGGCGGTTGGGGAGAAGATGTCACCGACGACGAGATCGTTGCCGCAATGAAACTCTTGGCCGAGACGGAGGGGATCTTCACCGAAACCGCGGGGGGCGTGACGCTCGGCGTGACGAAAAAACTGATCCATCAGGGCCGAATCAAAAAGGACGAGTCGGTGGTGATCTGTATCACCGGCAACGGCCTCAAGACCCAGGAGGCGGTGGCGCACCATATCGGAGCGCCTCGGATGATTGATCCAAAAATTGATGAGTTTGATGCGTTGATGAAATAAGGAGGCAAGATGAAAAAGAAAACGATCCGCCGGAAGGTCTATCTGACCTTCCCCGGCGCCAAGACCAAAGAGGCGATTATCTGCGACATGTACGACCATTGTGGCGTCCGGTTCAATATCCGGTCCGCCTCGGTCGATGACCATGTCGGACTGATCGCCCTGGAGCTGGAGGGAACCGAGACCAAAATGAAACAGGCGTTTGACTATTTTCGCAAGCGGGGTGTGAAGGTGGAACCGATCGAGATTAATGTGATTGAATAATGTAGGGGCGCCCCTTGGCGCGCCCCAATTTTGAAGGGCGCAGCAAGCAGCGCCCCTACCATGCTCATATCATCTATTTTAGACAAAATCGGCAATACCCCGCTGGTGCGGATTCGGGAGATCGGCAACGAAATCCCTCAACTCCGCTCGGGGAAGGTCAAAATCTACGCGAAGGTCGAGTATTTCAACCCCGGCGGCTCGGTGAAGGATCGTCCGGCCGCGCGGATGATTCAGGAAGGTTTGCGATCCGGAAAATTGACGCGGGACAAGATCATTCTGGATTCGACTTCCGGCAATACCGGTGTGGCGTACGCGATGGTCGGCGCCGCCTTAGGGTTGAAGGTTGAGCTGGTGATGCCGGAAAACGTCAGTCAACAGAGAAAGAAGATCGTCACCCTGTTTGGAGCAACGATTACCTATTCCTCGCCCTTTGAAGGAGCGGATGGCGCGATTCGGCTCGCCAGAAAGAAATTGAAGGAAAGTCCGGATCAATACTTCATGCCGGACCAGTACAATAACGAATTCAACCCTCGTTCCCATTATGACACCACGGGAGAAGAGATCTGGCGGCAGACGGGCGGCAACATAACCCATTTTGTTGCTACGATCGGAACGGGTGGCACACTGATGGGCACCGGCCGACGGTTGAAGGATTATCGAAAAGGGGTTCGGGTGATTGCGGTCGAGCCGGACGCCCCTCTTCATGGCCTGGAGGGATTGAAGCATATGGCCTCTTCATTGGTGCCCGGCATATACAAGGAGGGAGAGCTGGATGATAAAATCCCGATGCCGACGGAGCCGGCCTATGAGATAGCCGAAAGGTTGGCTCGGGAAGAGGGGTTGATCGTCGGTCACTCCTCCGGCGCCGCGATGTTGGCCGCCATGCAGGTGGCGAAGAAAATCAAGGAGGGGACGATCGTCACTATTTTCCCGGACCATGGAGATCGGTATTTTACGATCCTAGACTGATCGATGCTCACCATCTGCCAAGAAATTCTCGACCAAATCATCACCCACGCCGAGCGGGAGTACCCCTCCGAGGCCTGCGGGATTCTATTGGGAGAAAGGGGCCAAAATTCAGTGACCGAATTTCGTCCCTTGCCAAACATTTACGACGAGATGCACCGGCGGTTTCCTGAAACCTATCCCCGGGACTCCCGAACCGCCTACCTGATGGATCCGATGACGCAGGAGCGACTCTTTGAAGAGGCCCAAAAAGAAGGGCTTGAAGTCAAGGCGATTTTCCATTCTCATGCCGACCATGACGCCTATTTCTCCGAGGAGGATCGCCTCGTCGCGGCCCCTTGGGGAGAACCGATGTATCCGGGGGTCGGCTACATCGTGATTTCGATTGACGGAGGAAAATTCAAGGAGGCGAATCAGTTTTATTGGGATGACAAAAAAGGAGGATTTTATGCCTGTCCGCGTTAGAATTCCAACCCCGTTGCAAAAAATGACCGGGAACCAGAGTGAGGTGACGGCAGACGGAACTTCGATCAAGGAGGTGCTGGCCAGCCTGGAAAAAAAATATCCAGGTCTTCAGGAGCGCCTTTACGACGAAAAAGGTTCCCTCCGGCGCTTCATTAACTTCTACGTGAATAATGAAGATATCCGGTTTCTCAAGGGGGAGGCGACCCCGGTCAAGGAGGGGGACGAGCTCTCGATCGTTCCCGCAATCGCCGGAGGAAAATGAATATCGGGTTGCTCAAGCTCGACTTGATCGCCCGCGGCATTCGCGCAGAAAACAATCTACCCGAGCCACTCGCCAACCCGTTCGGCCTCGTCTATCTGGTGTTGCCAAATGGGGTTGCCATCAGCGTCCATCTTGTCTCAGACGGGCGTGAAACACCGTACAGACTTACCTTGAGGGGGAAGCAGTATCTCCTCGAAGTGAAGGGAGGAGAGCCGATTCCTGTGCGCGTCACCCTACCCCTGAAGTCTTACGAGAAAAAAACATCTTCCGGAATTCTTGTCTCCGATATCCTGACGGTTCACAGCGGAATGATCGCCGTTCATCCGAAGGGGGCTTGCCGGTTCGGGCTTTCCGGCCTCTCCTGCCGCTATTGCGGCCAGACAAAGGAGCTGGAGAAACATCCCCGATTTTCGAAAGAAGATTTAATCGAGGCGATCGAACTCGTTTTGAAAGAAAAACGATGTAACTTTGTTCATCTTTCCTCCGGCCGTGTCGAAACAGACGACGGCGGAATCGCCTGGCTCGCGCCTTGGGTCGCCGAAATTCGAAAGCATATCAACATTCTGATTTCGCTCGATCTGGCGCCGCCGAAGTCAAACCACTGGGTCGATCAATCGTACGCGATCGGAGTCGATGCCGTTTACTACGATATGGGGGAGTTTAACCCGAAGGAGGCGGGATCGGCCGACGAGTTCAAAAAAGAGCGCGAACGTTACCTGCAAACGGTGGAATACGCGGCCCGCATCTTTCCCAAAGGAGCCGTTTTTTCCCACCTTGTTGTCGGCATAGAGCCGCTGGACACAACCCGCAAGTCAATCGACCTTTTGATTGACCGGGGCGTCGTTCCGTTGCTGGTTTATTTCCCTCCCTATCCCGAATCAAAACTGGCCCAAAACTGGACGTTGACGCCGGAAGAAACAACCTCCCTCTACGCCCACCTTTTTGAACGCCTGGTGGAGACAAAAAACAAGCCTTACTGGGTGGAACAAGCGGACGTTTTAGTCACTCCCCTGGAAGGCCGTTTTTTCTCCGCAAAATCGGCGGGCCACCATGTCGCCTTAAAAAAATTCTACCAAACGGCGTTCGGACGGGCGATACGGATGGGAATGATCGGCATGCGCCGGAGACTCCGGGTCAAACCATGAAAAAGGTTCAAATCGACACACGCCCTCTTTTGATCGTCATGCTCTCCCGCTGGTGGCGTTTTCCGGTCTATCTCTTGATGGGACTGGCGATGAAATATTTTTATCAGCATCCGCCGCCGGACGGCCTCTCCCCGGAAGGCTACAGAGCGCTCGCCGTTTATCTCATTTGCATTATCCTTTGGACGTTTCACCTCCTTCCCCTGGCGATCACCGGTCTCTTTGCCCTGATTGCGCCGGCCCTGATGGGGGTGATGTCAGCCAAACAGGCGTTCTCCTTTTTCGGATCCGAGCCGGTCTTCTTCATCCTGGGAGTCTTCATCCTGGCCGCGGCCCTCCTGAAATCGGGCCTTTCAACGCGGATGGCGCTTTTTATGTTGAGACGCGCCGGCCATTCCCCGCGCCGCCTGATCCTGCAGATCCTCATGACCGCGGGCCTGCTCTCCTTTATTATGAGCGAGCATGCGGTCGCGGCGATGATGTTTCCGCTCGTCGTGGTGGTCGCCCAGGCGCTGGAATTCATCCCGAACGGCGGTTCCTACGGCCGCCTGCTCTTCTTGGCGATGGCTTGGGGGTGCATCGTGGGCGGAATCGCCACCATGTTGGGAGGGGGACGGGTCCCGCTGGCCGTCGGAATCATGCAGGAGGCGGGCTATCCACCGATCACCTTCCTGGAATGGTCGGTCGCCGTCATCCCGATTGTCGTGATTCTCTTTGTGACCGCTTCCCTGGTGCTCACGCGATGCTATCGGGTTGACGTCGCAACCGTCGCGGAGGCCGACCGGATCATCACGGAGAAACACCGGGCGATGGGCCGCCCTCACATGGAGGAACAATTTCTTCTGGCCCTCACGATCGGCGCGATACTTGCCTGGATGTTTTTCGGGCAGACGATCGGCATGGCGCCGATCGCCATTCTGGTCGTCGTCCTCCTTTTCATGTTTCGGGTGGTGGAGTGGAAGGATCTGGAACAGAACGTCGATTGGGGAATTATCCTGATGTACGGCGGTGCGATCGGCTTGAGCTCAATCCTCAATTCAACCGGTGCGGGGGCCTGGCTCGCCAAGAGCTACCTCGTTCCGTACATCACCTCCCCCTGGGCCCTGATCGGCATCGTGGCATTTGTCTCGATTCTCCTGACGGAAGCGGTCAGCAACTCCGCCGTCGTGGCGGCCCTGCTCCCGACAGTCCTCTCGCTCGGCCCGGCATTCGGCCTGGAACCCAGGGTCTGTGTTTTTCTGGTCGCCTCCGCGGCCGGCCTTGGATTTATCCTGCCGATGAGCACCCCTTCGATTGCGTTGGTCTATTCTTCCCGTTTTGTCGGGGTTCGGGATGTCATCGGACCCGGATTGATTTTGAACCTGGCCTCGTGGATCGCCTTGATGCTGACCGCAAAATTCTGGTGGCCGGTGTTGGGGATAAAGATTCTGTAAAATGCCGCCGCCTCGCGAATCTTATCGCCGGATTTTTTGGAGATTCCTCCGCTTCGGCCTGCTCGCCTGGGGTGGCCCGGTCGCCCAGATCGCGATGATCCGCCAGGAGCTGGTCGAGGAGGAAAAGTGGCTCTCGCGGGAGCGTTTCAACCGGGTGCTCGGGATTTACCAGCTGTTGCCGGGGCCGGAGGCGCATGAACTCTGCTGTTACTTTGGGATGCTCGCCGGGGGACGGATCGGAGCCGTGCTCGCCGGTCTCGGTTTCATGTTGCCCGGATTTCTGCTCATGTTCGCACTCTCCTGGTTCTACCTTCGCTACGGAATCCAGACACCCGCCCTCACCGCCGCCTTCCTGGGGGTCCAGGCGGCGGTCGTCGGACTGATTGTCCGGGCGGTGCATCGGATCGGCAGTCACGCGCTCACCCGGCGCTGGCATTGGGTGATCGCGATCCTGGTCTTCGCCGTTTCATTAAGTCCGTTGCCGATCCCTCCCCTCCCCTTCTTTCCGGCAGGGGGAGGGGCGGTCACCTTGGCGGATCTCTTTCTCTCCGGCCTGCGGGCCGGACTGCTCACCTTTGGAGGGGCCTACACCGTGATCCCGTTCCTGCAATATGACGCGGTGGAGGCGGGTCGCTGGATGACCAACGGACAATTTCTCGATGGCCTGGCCCTCTCCGGGATTCTGCCCGCCCCGCTCATTATCTTTTCCACGTTTGTCGGTTATCTGGGGG
>CAYYFU010000076.1:0-7269 GCA_964471095.1 uncultured Pseudomonadota bacterium | reverse complement strand
ATATCAATGACACCCATTTGTCCGAGATCTTGTTTCGGGAGGAGAAGACCCGGATCAGTCGGCAGGCGTTGAGGCGGCTCTTAAGAGGGGCGGGGGTACCAGCCAAGCTGAAACGACGGTCTCTCAAACACCGAAGTCGCCGGGAAAGGAAAGAGGCGTTTGGGATGATGCTACAGATCGACGGTTCACCGCATGATTGGCTGGAAGGGAGAGGTCCTCGCCTCACCCTGATCGGGGCTAAGGATGATGCCACGGGCTTTATCTGGGCCCGGTTCGAACCGGCGGAGACCACCTGGGGATATATGGAGCTCATGAAAGAGATCTTTTTCTCAAAAGGCCTTCCGCTCTCGCTTTATTCGGATCGGCATACCATCTTTCATTCTCCCAAGGAGCCGACCATCGTGGAGCAGATCAACAACATCCGGCCCCTGACCCAGTTCGGAAGAGCGATGAAGGAATTAGGGATCACGTTGATCAAGGCATGGTCCGCCCCGGCCAAGGGACGGATCGAGAATCAGTGGAAGACCTTTCAGGATCGACTGGTCGTGGAGCTTCGTTTGGCGGGGGTCAGGACAGCGGAGGAAGCGAATCGTCTCCTGGAGTGGTTTCTCAAGGAGTACAACCAGCGGTTTTGCGTGGCTCCGCGAAACCAGGAGCCTGTGTTCCGGGCCTCGCCCACTCCGGCTCGTCTGGAGAGGATCTTGTGTCTGAAGGAAACAAGAGTCGTTGCCAAGGATCATACGATCTCGTTTGAGGGATTGGTTTTACAGATCCCTCCCTCCGGGAAGTTCCACTCGATCGCCAGACAGAAGGTTCAAGTCCTTCAGCTTAAGGATGGCAGTGTCGAGATCCACTATCAAAAACAAACGGTGGCCCGCTTCCGACCGGAGGCTGTCAAACGATTGGTGGAAACATTAAAAGAGGAGAAATGTCAGCTCAAAAAAGCAGCTTAATCAAAAAATACTCACTGACATTTTCATTGAGCAGTTAACTGACATATTGACGGAGCTTATACAGCCTTTGTTATTTCTCTCCAAAGTGGTTTTCAATCAGTTTCCCAAGCTCGTGGATCGCCTGATCGGCGTCCTCTCCCTCGGCGGCAACCGAGACTTCAGAACCTTGCGAGGCGGCCAGCATCAGGATCCCCATAATACTTTTTCCATTCACCTCCTGGGACCCCTTTTTCACCTTGATTTCGGATCTGAATTGGGAGGCGACTTTGACGAACAGGGCGGCGGCTCGGGCATGGAGACCCAGTTTGTTCTGAATCGCATATTTTCTGGACGCGGTAACCGCTTTAGCGTGATTGGAGGACTTCGGCAGCCCGCGAGATGTTTTTTTGCCCATAATTCTTGATAAAATCTGCGATTTCCGCCAGCGATTGGTTTCCCTGAAAACTGGCGAGTTTGATCAACATCGGGAGATTGACGCCGGTGACCACCTCGATCTTCTTCTCTTGAAGAAAGGAGAGGCAGATATTGGAGGGGGTTCCGCCAAAGAGGTCAGAGAGGAGCAGGACCCCCTCACCCTGGTCCGCCTTTTCGACGGTCTCCCTGACTTTTCGACGCAGGACCTCCAGATCCTCGTCATGTTGGGCGGAAATGGCAAAGAGAGGATGGGAATCCCGCACAATGGAGGAGGCGACCTCCACCATTTCCTGGCCAATCTTCCCATGCGTGACAACGACGATTCCGATCATAGTTTATTGAAGAACCAAATCCCGCAGATGAAACTTTTTATCTTTCACCAACAGTTTTTGAGTCAGCTTTTCCTGCAATTCACGCGCCGAAAAGATCCCCTTGAGTTTCAGGAGTTGATTGCGGGCAGCGACCTCGATCACCGAAGTCAAACTGCGACCGGGTCGGACCGGGATTTCAAGATAAGGAATCGGAATCCCCAAGATTTCATGGGTTCGTTCATCGATGCCCAGGCGCTCATAATTTTCCCGAGGGTTCCATTCCTTCATTTGAATGACCAACTCAATCAGTTTCTGATCCCGAACCGACGCCACCCCAAAAAGATCTTTGATGTTAATGATCCCCAGCCCGCGGATCTCCATGTGATATTTGATCAGGGGATTGGCCGATCCATAGAGGGAGCCGGGGTTGCGCTTGCGGATATGAACGACGTCATCCGCAACCAAACGATGCCCCTTCATCACCAGTTCCAGTCCGCACTCGCTTTTGCCGATACCGCTCGCGCCGGTCAGAAGGACCCCGATCCCGAAGACATCCACTAAGACTCCATGCAGAATCGCCGTCTCCGTCAGCTCATCTTCCAGAAGTTTGGAGACGCGCAGGATAAACGTCGAGGTGGAAAGGCTTGTCTGAAGAAGAGGAATCCTTCGTCGAGGGGCCTCGGTCGAGAGATCTTTCGGAGGCGTATTGCCGTGGGTCAAAACAATACAGGCGATGTCAGCCTTTCCTAATTTTTGAACAATGGACCTTTGGGCGGAAGGGGTCTGGCGGGAAAGGTAACGGATCTCGGCATTGCCGAGGACCTGGACCCTCCCCGGATGAAGATGGCTGGTATCACCCGTCAAGGCCAATCCTGGCTTCTGGATCTGGGGAATGAAGATTTTTCGGGAAAGCCCCCGCTCGCCGGTCAAGAGACGAAGCTTAAGCTGATAAGAGGTCGCCTCCAGCAGGCGGCGAACCGGCAGGGAGATCATTTAGAATTTATCATCCTCTTCAACGATGTCCTGATAGAGCTCATCCTCATTATGAGCCTCCAGCAGTTTATTGCGGAAGTGGACATCTTTCAGCAAACGGGAGAGGCGGGCCAACGCCTTGAGGTGAAGACTGGCGGCGTTTTCCGGCGCCAACAGGACAAAGAAGAGATGGGCCGGTTTTCCATCCTGGGAGTCAAACGGGACGCCGGTCAAGCTCCGGCCAAAACCGCTCACAATCTGGGAGAGTTGGGGGATTTTTCCGTGGGGAATCGCCACGCCGTTTCCGATCCCGGTGCTGCCCAGCTTCTCCCGTTCCATCAGGACCCGGAAAATCTCCTCCGTTGGGACTTCGGGGCAATGCCGACCCATCAACATCGCAAGTTCGCTTAATGCCTGCTCTTTTGTCGAGGCCTGGAGGGCGGGGGAGACGGATTCCTTGGCGAGGATCTGCTTGATTTTCATGAGGTGCCTTGAGCTACCGGATTGGTTCTGAAAAATCAATCCCTATTGTGATGGGCATGATGGGACTTGACCTTTTCCTTCAGCTTTCTTGCCTGGCGTTTCAGTTTTTCCAGACAGAGGTCGAGGGAGCGATACATATCGTGGCTCCCTTCCTGGGCATAGAGTTTGTGATGACTTTCCAAAAGGGTGACCTCGGCGATGTGTCGGGATTTTTCAACCTTCAAAATCACATGGGCCAGGGTCGGTTTGACAAGATATTTTTGCAACCCCCTGATTTTATCCTCCACCTGCTGTTTGATGACGATGGACGGTTCACTGTGTCGAAAGGTGATATTGACTTCCATCGGATGGGTCTCTTCCATAAAAAGGCTCTCCTACAGTATTTGGCGGCGGCGGGATGACGGGTTGATTCCCATCAATTCACGATATTTTGCGACCGTCCGCCGCGATATTTCCACGCTCTGCTGCCGGAGCATTTCGACGATTTGCTGATCCGAAAGCGGGCTCTGGGTGTTTTCCTGCTCAATCATTTTTCGAATCGTCGCCTTCACTGCCTCCGCGGTGATGCCGTCCCCGGAACTCGTCGGAACCCGATTGTTGAAGAAAAATTTGAGCTCAAAAAGCCCCCGGGGTGTCTGGACGAACTTATTGGTGGTGACGCGTGAGATGGTCGACTCATGCATCTGAATATCCTGCGCGACATCCCGCAACACCAGCGGGCGCAAGTGAGAAACGCCATGTTCGAGAAACCCGCGTTGACATTTGATGATCGACTGGGTGACCCGATAGAGGGTCCGTTGTCGTTGGTGAATGCTCCGAATCAGCCAGATGGCGGAGCGGAGCTTGTCATTAATATATTCCTTTGCATTGGAAGGCATTTCGTTTCGATGCAGCGCATTTCGGTAAAAATTGCTGATCTGGAGTTTCGGAAGACCGTCGTCGTTCAAAACAACGATGTAGTCGTTTCCCAGTTTGTGGATAAAAACATCCGGAATAATATACTGGGGATTTTCGCCGCCAAACGGACGGCCCGGTTTTGGCTCCAGTGTGGAAAGCAGATGGGCGAGATCACGCAAGGTCTCCATGGAGATATTCATTTTCTTGGCGATGATCGCATAATTTTTTCTTTCCAGATCCGCCAGGTGGTCATCGATCAGTCTCTCCAGGAGCGGTCTTTCTTTTTCGAAAGGGCGGATTTGCAGTTTCAGGCATTCGATCAAGTTGCGGGAACCAACCCCCGGGGGATCGAACTCCTGAACCACCTTGAGAACATGCTCCGCCACGTCGACAGAAACATTGTATTGCGAGGCGAGTTCTTCCAGACTTCCCTGAAAATACCCTTCCTCGTTGATGTTCCCAATAATATCCTCGGCGATTGCCGCCTCCTCAGGGTTGAGATCCGAGAGATGCAGTTGCCAGGCGAGGTGGTCCTGGAGAGTGAGGGTCGGTGAAACCCGGGCCTCATAAGGGGGCAGATCCTCGGACGGTTCACTCGCCCCGAGGGAAGGGGGTGTTTCCGGGGCGTTGTAGGTACCCAAATAATTTTCCCAGTCAAAATTCATCGGTTCTTTCATTTCCCCGTCCTTGTTGCCGACCTCGTCCGATTTTTGTTCTTTATCATGAACGTCGTGGGTCAGGGCCATCGGCTCCGTGACGGAGACCTCTTCCTCGACCTTGGCCTCTTCCTCCTCCTCGGTTTCTTCGAGGACAGGGTTTTCCATCAGTTCGTGCTGAATCAGATTTTGGAGTTCAAGCCTGGAAAGTTGCAGCAGCTTGATCGCCTGCTGGAGTTGGGGGGTAATGACCAGCTGCTGGGAAAGACGGAGTGTCTGCTTTATCTCGAGAGCCATGTTTTTTACCGACCCTCGATGAAATGATAAGATTCGCCGAACGGAGTGTCAAGGAACAACGGCAGGGTTATTGTCAGTTCTTGAAAGAGCGTTTTTTCGACTTGACTTTTGGGATTGAGACCTCGTCTTCCCGGTCCTCTTTTTGATGAGACCAGCTCTTCCGTGCCTGATAGTCGCAGGCGGCTCGGAGAAATTGGGCAAAAAGCGGGTGGGGCTGGTGGGGCCGGGAATGAAATTCGGGGTGAAACTGGCAACCGACAAACCAGGGATGCTTCTTCAATTCAATCATTTCCACCAAGGAACCTTGGGGGCAGATCCCGGCAATGACCAATCCCTTGGAGGCCAATCGTTCCAGATAAGCGTTGTTAAATTCGAAGCGGTGTCGGTGTCGTTCCGTGATCTCCCGTTCGGCATAGGCGCGTGCCGCTAACGAGTCCTTCTCCAGACGGCAGGGATAGGCCCCCAGTCGCATCGAACCCCCCTTCATGACGACCGCCTTTTGGGTTTCCATCAGGTCGATTACGGGATGGGGTGTTTCCTTGTTGAACTCCGTGGAATTGGCGTCCTTGAGGCCGCAAACATGGCGGGCAAACTCGATGGTCGCCACCTGCATTCCCAAACAGATGCCCAAAAAAGGCAGTTTGTTTTCTCGCGCATACTGGACCGCGCGGATTTTTCCCTCGATCCCACGATTGCCAAACCCTCCCGGGACCAGGATGCCATCGACCTCTCCCAAAATTTCAGCCAAATTTTCCTGAGACTCCAGGTTTTCCGAATCGATGAATTTCAGGGAGACGGAGGCCTCGTTGGCATAGGCCCCATGACGGAGCGCCTCGTTCAAACTCTTGTAGGCGTCGGTCAGATGGACATATTTGCCGACCACCGCGATTGAGATCCGGTGTTTCGGATTTTTGATTCGGGTGATCAGGTCCTGCCACTTGGAAAGTTCCGGGGCCCGGGTCCAGATATTCAAGAGCTCGACGATTTTTTCATCCAGCCCTTCTTCATGGAGCAAGAGAGGGACCTCATAGATTGTTTCGACGTCTTTGGCGGTGATGACACAATCGGCCGGCAGGTTGCAAAACAGGGCGATTTTCGCTTTGAGGTCCTTGGAGAGCTGCCGGTCGGTGCGGCAGAGCAGGAGGTCGGGTTGGATGCCGATCTCCCGGAGTTTGCCGACACTGTGCTGGGTCGGTTTGGTCTTCAGTTCGCCTGCCGCCTGGATGAACGGGACCAGCGTCAAGTGGATATAAAGGACATTTTCGCGGCCGACATCGGCCCGAAACTGCCGGATCGCCTCGAGGAACGGCAGCGATTCGATGTCGCCGACCGTCCCGCCGATCTCCACAATCACGAGGTCCACACCGGTGGCGACCTTCATGATCCGGCCCTTGATCTCATCCGTGATATGCGGAATGACCTGCACGGTCCGTCCCAGGTAGTCGCCGCGCCGTTCCTTGGTGATGACCGATTCGTACACCCGCCCCGTGGTCACATTGTTCAGTTTGCTCATCTGGGCGGCGGTAAAGCGTTCATAGTGGCCCAGATCAAGATCGGTTTCGGCCCCGTCTTCGGTCACGAACACCTCGCCGTGCTGAAACGGGCTCATCGTGCCGGGGTCCACGTTGATATAAGGATCCAGTTTTTGGAGGGTGATTCTGAGGCCGCGCGCCTCAAGGAGGGCGCCGATCGACGCGGAGGCGAGGCCTTTACCGAGGGAACTCACGACCCCGCCCGTCACGAAAATAAATTTGGTTTTCACGACGGGGGAACACACTAGCACAACGAAAATTTTTCTGACAACTTAATTCTCAAGAAACTCGATGATCTCGTGGCGATGGGAACGGGCGTCCTCGAAGCTGAACGATTTTTATACTGTTTGGTGGTCCGTTGCCTGTTTTAAACTGGAAATCTCTTCATCGTGTTGGGTCAATTTATCGAGGACGCGGTCGACTTTCATTTCGAGGGCACGTCGATTATCAAAGATTTCCTGTTTTAGCTCCTTTTTATCCTGAGTCATTTGGGTCCTGAGAGATTCTTCCATGCTTCCAACCTTCTCGGCCACAAAGCGAAACTGATCCTTCAGATCTTCAATCAGGATGGCATTGTAATGAGCGGTTTCTTCTTCACCTGATTCAAACCGCGTGGATTTCTTGGCGGGGGTTTTTTTCATAAATTCTGATCTCTCGTCTACTGCGCAGGAGAGTAGGTGTCAAGATTCCAAAAACTCACTGTGGTAGCTCCATGAAAACGTCAGTCTAACTGCTCCGTGATTATGTCAGTAGG
>CAYYFU010000075.1:0-7281 GCA_964471095.1 uncultured Pseudomonadota bacterium | reverse complement strand
AGACGACAAAGAAAAACTCGACGATGAGCCGCGGGTCCCACTGGCCCCACTCCCTCTCCTTCTCAAAGATCTTGAGCGCCTCTTCCGGTCGCATCGCGCGACGATACGGGCGGTTCGTCGTCATGGCGTCGTAGCTGTCGGCAATGGCCGCGATTCGCGCAAACAGCGGAATCGCCTCTCCGCCTAGTTTGTCCGGGTGGCCCTGACCGTCGATCCGCTCATGATGGTTTTTAATAACGGTCAAGGTCGGGAAGAGTGATTTTAGGGTACAGCAGATCTCATACCCTTTTTGCGGATGGGTCCGGACATGATCCATCTCCTCGGCGGTCAATGGTCCAGCCTTGTGCAACACCTCCTCACGTACCCCGATCTTGCCGATATCGTGGAGGAGTCCCCCGCGCCAGATCAGGTTTTGTTCCCGCTCCGGAAGGCCGACCGCCTTGGCAAGCCTCCGGGAATAACGGGCGACCCGTTCCGAGTGACCATGGGTGTAGATATCCTTGGCTTCAATCGCCTGCGCGAGGGAAAAGAGGATATTTTCGCTGGTATCCAGATCATCATAGAGCATCTTGAGACGGAGCAGCGACTGAATCCGCGTCGTCAATTCCAGCTTATTGTAAGGTTTGATCAAAAAGTCATCGGCCCCCAGATTGATCGCCTTGATCTTGTCGTTCAGCTCCTGCAGGGCGGTCACGACAATAATCGGGATAAAACGGAGCTCCTTGTCGGACTTCAAGGTCTGGCAGACCTCGTAGCCGCTCATCACCGGCATCATCAGGTCCAGGAGAATCAGGTCGGGATGAAAGGACTTAACCTTTTCGAGCGCCTGGGCCCCATCGTAGGCGACCTCCAGCTGGTATTCGCTGTTTTTGAGCTGCATTTTGACCAGTTCGACGTTGGCGTGATTGTCATCGGCGATCAAGACCCGAGGGGGGCGCCCAAAATCCAGCTCGTAGCTGAGCACCATAAGCCACCATTCTACAAACGACTTTTCGGAATGTCCATCCCAAACCCCTTGACACAACCGGTCAGAAACTGGAGAAAAGGGGATGTTTTGGCTTTTGAAGAAGCTTTTGACCCTGGTTGTTTTTGTCGGATTGATCCTCGTGATTCTGAATCTCGACTACAAGGGGAGGCCGGTGCGGGATTATGCGGCTGAATTTCTCAAGGCCCCGCTGATTCAGGAGATCTCACGACAGGCAAAGCAGATTGTGGTCGGGTATTTGCACAAGGATCTGAAAAACTCTGCCCCGGCGATGGAGAAGATTGAAGAACAGGAACGCCAGGAGCTGGAGAAGGTCATCGAACACGAGACCGAAAAGAAATGACTCTGGTTCGATGGCTCTTGGGCTGTCTATTGATCGGTCTGGCGGTGGTGGCGGTCAGTTATCTTCAGCATCGTTTTGATCGAGCGGATTTGAAAAAAGCAGTCAAGGCGGTCGAACAAAAATTCCCCGACCTGACGGATTGTCGGGGAGAGGTGATTTCAAGATCGAGAGGTTTGATAGCCGTTTTCTGTGCTAACCAGGCACGAAGTGCCGTTGAGGGGGAGGCTCGATCCGGCTTTGCCGGTCGAGGGGGCGACGCGAGCCCCTCTAAATGGGTGGTTGACGTGGTGAAAGGAGAGATTGCCGAAAATGGAAAATAAAAAAGGTAAGGTTGAAAACTGTAAACGCCCCTATCGGGCGAAGGGATATTGCAATATCCATTACAAGAAGTGGCGGCACGGGGAACTGCCCCACAAACGGTTCAAGGCCTGCAATGCGGAGGGGTGTCGGAAGCCGATGGTGACCTGGGGGCTCTGCGAGGAGCATTACAAGGCGAAAAAAGGTGCTGGCGTTGAAGCAGCCCCAGCGGCACCTGTTGAGACACCGGTCGCAGAAACACCACCGGCCCCCGATGCCCCACCCGCTGCTTGAAATTTCATAACGCCCCCCTCAATCCCCCCTCTTACCTTAAGAGGGGGGTTGATTATGACTACACTTCTGACCAATTACTTTAGCACTGCCTTTGAGGCCCTTGGTTCCCAACATTGGTGGCCGGGGGAGACCCCGTTCGAGGTCTGTGTCGGGGCTATCTTAACCCAGAATACCAACTGGACCAACGTCGAGAAGGCGATCGCCAATCTGAAAAGGGAGAATCTGCTCGACCCAAAACGGCTGTACTCTGTGCCGCCCGCGCATCTGGCGGCGTTGATCCGGCCGGCCGGGTATTTCAATATCAAGACCCGGCGGCTCCGATCATTCCTGAAATTCCTGATTGAGGAGTACGACGGAGACCTCGACCGGATGTTTTCCGAAAGGACCGAGACCCTGCGAGAGAGGCTATTGGCGGTCAAGGGGATCGGTCCGGAGACCTGCGATTCGATCCTGCTCTACGCGGGGAATCATCCGGTCTTTGTGGTCGATGCCTATACCAAGCGGATCTTCACGCGGCATCAGGTCTTGTCGGAGGAGGCGGATTATCATGAAATTCAGGAATATTTTGCGGGGCACCTGACCCCGAACCTCTACAACGAGTTCCACGCCTTGATCGTCAACATCGGCAAGAATTGGTGTAAGAGTCGTGAACCGGATTGCAAAAATTGTCCGTGGAAGAAATTTCTGCCTACGGTTTGACAATCGAGAGGACCGATCGTTCCCGACGCAGGTATTTTTTGGCGACCGCCAAAATCTGCTCGGCGGTCACCTTTTCGATCTGTTCGGGGTAGCGGTGCAGCTCCTGCCACCCGATCCCGTAGATCTCGTCGGTCGCCAGGAGGGACGCGACCGTCGAGTTTTTCTGTAAATCGATCTCATAATTTCCGACCAGATACCGTTTGGCACGGCTCAACTCCTTCTCCGTGATTTTTTTTGTGGTGATCTTCTCCAGCTCCAACCAGATCCCTTGAAGTGCCGTCTCCAACTTGACCGGGTCACACCCCATATAAAACATAAAATAGCCCGGTTCGATCCCCTCCTGGTTGGAGGAGGAGAGGGAGTACGCCAACCCCTGCCTGTCGCGGAGCTCCAGAAAGAGCCGGCCCCCTTGGCCAGAGAGGGCCGAGCTCATCGCTTCGAGTGGATAGCGGTCAGGACTCGTCAAGACCGCCCCGGGAAATCCCAGCACGAGATGGGCCTGGGCCTTTTCTTTGCGAATGGTTGTGGTCTGCCGGGGGGAGGAGGGAAGAATAAACCGAGGCCGGATTTTTAGCAGCTTGCCCTGCCCGTTTCGGAACTTCGCCTCCAGACGATCCTTGAGATCGAGCGGGTCGACATCCCCCGAGACCGCGATGATCAGATTTTTGGGATGAAACCGCTGCTGACAAAATGCCGAAAGCCTGTTTCTATTGATCGACCGAACCGATCCGGCCGTCCCCAGAAGCGGCATTCCATAAGGGTGCTTTCCATAGAGGCCGGCGAGAAATTTTTTGATGGCGACATGGGAGAGGGAGTCCTCCTGATTCCGGATCGCGGTCAAGGTCACCTCTTTTTCCTTCCGGATCTCCTCCTCGGTGAGGGAGGGGTTGAGCAACAGATCGGCAAAAAGCTCCAACCCCTCACTTAACTTTTCGGAGAGGAAAGAACCGGAGAGACCGATCAGATTCCAGCCAGAATATCCTTCAAAATGTCCCGAAATGCCCTCTTCCTGTTCGGCAATCTCCCGGGCGGTTCGCTGACCGGTTCCCTTGGTCAGGAGGAGCGAGAGCAGATGAGAGAGGCCGTTCGTTGGCGCATTTTCGTAGCGCAGCCCCCCGAGTGAGGCACTTCGGATCGAGACCAGCGGGAGGGTATGATTTTCCCGGACGAGCAGCCGGACACCGCTGGATAAAACCATGGAATGGACGATCGTTTTTGGAGGAGAGGCCGGTTTCCGGGCTGTTTTTTTGAAGGCCTCGCCAAGATTTTCAAAGGTGGGAAGCGCCTTCCCCCGGGCGTGACAGAAGGAGAGGGTCAGTTTTTCGGGAGAGAAATATTTTTGGGCTATCTCCCGGATCCTCTCCGATGTCACTTCGGCTAGCCGCTGATAGTAGGTCTCTTCAAATTGGAGGTTGCCGGCGATCCCCTCAAAAAATCCCAACTTTCGTGCCAGCCGGTCGGCTGTCTGTTTTTCATAGATCCGGCTGCTCCGGATATTTTCGCGGGCGCGCGCCAATTCCATCGCCAAGACTTTTTCGTTTTGCAGTTGTTCCATCTCCTCCCAGATGGCGGCGAGTGGCTTGCGGAGGTCGGTGTTTTTCAGAATCGCCCCGACGACGAGCAATCCCGGATACCGTGGCGTATAAGCCCCCGCGGAGATCGATTGAACGAGTCGTTTCCTTTCCCGAACCTCCTGCTCGAGTCTTGAGCTATTTCCCCCACCCAAAATATGGGAGAGGAGATCCAGCGCCGGAATATCGGGATCGGTCAGCGAAGGGATCGGCAAACCGATATCGAGGTAAAACCCCTCAATCGCCATCGGTCGCGCAAAAAAACGGGAGGCGGTTTGAGGCGGCTCTTGGACAATATTCTGCTGCGGCGGTGTTCCGGCAGGGATCTTGGAGAACAGATCCTCCACTTTCTTTGCGGTCTCGTCGGCGTCAAAGTCACCGACACCGATGAAGATCAGGTTCGAGCCGACATACCAGCGTCGATAAAAATCGAGCAGCGTCTGTCGTGAAACAGCCCGCACGGTTGCGCGGTCTCCGGCAATCGGGCGCCGATACGGATGGACGGTGTAGGCGTTGGCAAATAAATCCTCACTGACCCGTTGTGAAGGGTTATCTTCGGAGCGCGAGATCTCCTCGACCACCACCTCCATCTCCCGCGTCAACTCCGTCTGATCAAAGGTCGGATCGGAGGCAGCATCGGCCAGGACATCGAGCCCGACTTCCATCCGCTTTTTCGACATGTTCATGTAAAAAACCGTCTCATCAAAACTGGTATAGGCGTTCATGTCGCCCCCCGCCGCCTCGACCTCTTGGGCGATTCTTCCGACCGGCCGCCGACCCGTCCCCTTGAAGATCATATGCTCGATCAGGTGGCAGATCCCGGCGATATCGTCGGTTTCGTTCACGCTCCCGACATTCGCCCAGAGATTCCACGAAACGACCGGAGCGTCGTGTTTTTCCAACAGGATAACGCGGAGGCCGTTAGCAAGTGTCGTCTTGAGCGGTTTTTCCATGGGTGGGGGGGGAAGTTGTCAGATCATTTGCGTTAATTCAACTTCATTTACCCGAAATGGTCATCCCGCAGGTTTCCTTAAGCCCAATTTTCAACGAGTATCGCCAGGAGCGATTTTATACTGATTTTGTAATATTTCATTAATGTATTTGACCTGACTTTCTAAATATAGTATATATTATTACAGTGTAAATTATATTAGATACAACTCGTTATGCGCAGGTTAATTGATCCATTACTCTCAAAGTGGGCCGACTCTCCCCGTCGCAAGCCGCTCATCATTCGCGGTGCCCGGCAGGTAGGGAAGACCTACGCCGTCGAGACCCTCGGACGCGGGAAATTCCGGGAGACCGTCAAAGTTGATTTTGAGCGGAATCGGGATTGGCACCGGCTGTTCGACAAAGATCTCGACGCCAAACGGATCCTCTCCGAAATCGAGGTTCTGGCCGGCAAAAAGGTCGTGCCGGGAGAGGTGTTGGTTTTTTTCGATGAGATCCAGGCCTGCCCGCGGGCGATCCTCTCCCTGCGTTACTTCTACGAGGAATTGCCGGGGCTTCACCTGATTGCCGCCGGATCGCTTTTGGAGTTTGCCTTAGGGCAAATTTCCGTCCCCGTCGGGCGGGTCCAGTACCTCGAAATGTACCCGATGACATTCACCGAATACCTTTGGGCCGTCGGAAACGATCCGGCCGCCGCTATCGTCCAGGGCGTTCCCGGCCCGATTCCGGAATCCTCTCATCGGCGCCTCTTAGAGGAACTCAAACGGTACTGTTTTATCGGCGGCATGCCGGAGGGAATCCTTGGCTATTTGCGGAACCGTTCCCTGCAAGAGGCGTTTGAGGTCCAGAGGGAACTTTGCGAGACCTACCGGCAGGATTTTTCAAAATACGCCCCTCGAGCCGATCCACGCTGTCTGGATGAGGTCTTCCTGTCGGTCGCCAGGAGTGTCGGGGGGCAGGTTAAATATACCTCTCTGGCACAGGGGTTCAGCGGTCCGACGATCAAGAATGCCTTCGATCTCCTCTGCAAGGCGAGGGTGGTCAAGAAGGTCCCATCCTGCGATCCATCGGGACTCCCATTGGGTGGCAGTGCCTCTTTCAAGCGGTTCAAGGCGATCCTGGTGGATATCGGTCTTTGGCAGTATTTGAGCGGGATGAAGCCGACCGCGGAGTATGCCAAAGAGGACCTGCTCGATATCTACCGTGGGGCGATGGCCGAACAATTCGTCGGGCAAGAAATGACGGTGTCGCAGGATTCGAACCTCTTCTACTGGTCTCGGGAGAAGCGGGGGAGTACGGCGGAGGTAGACTACCTCGCGATCGTGGAGGGCGCGGTCCAGGCGGTCGAGGTTAAAAGCGGCAGCGCCGGACGGTTGCGGGGCCTTCATCGGTTGCTCGATTCCCACCCGAACGTTGTGAGAGGGCTTGTCTTCTCGTCAGGCCCGTATGCAGAACTTCCGGAACAGCGGCTGAAGTTCCTTCCCCTTTACATGGCCTTTTCCGCGACACGCAACAAAGAATGAATTAAGAAGATTACTCCTGAACGCAAAAATCCTTCATGTCCGGTGTAAAGTATCTTTTCTTGGTAGCGAAGTCTGGGTGCTTGCGGTATTGAATCTGGCGAAAGTCTGCTGTGATGGCAACCGTGTAGAAAGCCGGGAGAAGGCCGAGTCGTGTCATTCTGCCCCTGAATTCCAACGCCAGCAGGACAAACTCTCGAGACTCGGCGGAATCGTAATTGAGGGGTCTTGACCCCTTTGGCAGAAATTCTTCCCGGGAACGAACTAAGACCGAAAGTGCCAAATCAATAATACCATGCGAAAGATCTTCCAAAACCCAATTTTCTCTGCCCGGTTTACTCTGGAGACTTGCAACAGTGGCGTACGGCCGCAGAGAGAGCGCCTCGTACCTTCCCCTGACGTTCGAGGGGAGCGAGGCGGTGAGATTATCCTTCCGGGCGCCCTTTCGCCACCGGCAGACAAGGGGCGGGACGATCCCTTCGATCTCCGGGTTCTGATCCAGGTATGCCAGGATCCGCTTCGCCTGCTTACCCTGATCAATCAACCACTTAAATGCATCGACCCTTGCCATGAACTGGAAAAGGTCAGTTTTTCTCTGCTCGTCGGAAATACCCTTGGTGC
>CAYYFU010000074.1:678-7329 GCA_964471095.1 uncultured Pseudomonadota bacterium | reverse complement strand
AATTCTGCTGTTTTTATGTTATCAAATCCTCTCATTGTTTTAACCCTATCCCTCATTATCCTGACCGGCCTTCAATCGAGGGAACTCGAGGCGGAGGTCTACGCCCTGGGGGCCAAGGGGTTCATCCGCAAGCCGTACGACCGCCACGAGCTGCTCGGCAAGATTCGAAGCTTACTCCAATAGGTTATGGTACCACCGGCAGGGGTGGGACCGTGAAATCCTTCTCGCTTAAGGGGATCAGGGTGTTGGTCACCGCCTGACTCCCGGGCAGATCGGTCGGCGGGCTTTGCAGGCCATAGGCAAAGGTGCCCACCGCCTTGTTGCAGGAGTTGGTCGGGGCATAGGTGATGTTGTTTGTGTCCGGGACAAAGAGCCCGTCCGCATTCCGGCTGAAGGTCTGCCGCTGCGCCAAAGAAAGACCGGTATGATTCGACCCAGGCCCGGCCCAGTTGCAGATCATCCGGTCGATCGCGCCAACCGTCCCGCTCGTCGCCGCTACATCGACGCCAAACCCGAAGTAGCAGCGGCCGGTGTCGTCGTCATTCACGACCACGTTCAACACGCGGGTGTTGCCGTCGTTTGCCCCCGCCTGCCAGGCCTGGGCGCAGGAACCGGTCCCATCCTCCGGATTCACGGTACAGACGGTGTAATAATAATTATTTCCCCAACCATCGAGATTGGTTGCCGAGCGTTTATCGGTTGGGTCAACCGTGCCGCAATCCTTGTCCATCCCGCAAAACTCCGCGGTCCGGAGGTGGTAGGTCATTGAGGTCTCCGAATCCTTGCAATACTCGACCCGTGTACAACGGGTGATCCCATCGGCAGCGGGCAAGGCCGGTGGGCCGGGCTGGGCCCCACAATTTCCTAACACCGTATCGGCGGCCGGGATATTGACCGCCTGGGTCAGCCGTCCACAATAGGTCTCATTCGAGATCTCCTCCGCAGACGCCTCCCCCATCGGGATATGCTCGAGTGTCGCCTCCATGTCGGCCGTCTTGCCGCCGGCATCGAACGACTCGTTAATGGTAGTGACAAAAACCGGGTCCCCCGCGGAGGTGTCGCTCGACTCCCGCGCCAGGGTTGCGGCGTCAAAATCGATCGGGATGCTGTTTTCATCCATCACCGCGTTCGCCTGGGTCGCCATATCCAGGGTCGCACCGGGATCGGGAAGGTCCGCCAAACTCTCATCCAGACTGGCGGCGCCGAGCGTCGCCGCGACCGTCTTGGTCCCGGCGTTGATCAATGCCTCAAACTGACCGATGATGTTGTTCATCTTGGCGGCACAGCAGGCCTCACCGGATGTCGTTTCGGTGGCCGTCCAGATCCCCAGGTCTCCCGGCGGCAACTGGCCGTCATCATCGTTCGCGCCGTCCGTCGTATCGGCGTCCACCTCACCCGCCAAGGCGTCCGGATGATTGACATAATTGAGGTTGGGGCCGTAACAGGTGGCGCTGGGGGCGGAGGCAAAGATGTTGATCTCATCCTTCATCTCCGCCAGTTCGGTGGTAAAGGTCGCCTCGTCGGCAAAATCGATCAGGTTCCCGATATCCTCCTTCTTGTCCAAAAAATTTTCCGGCGTCACCGTCGCCTGCTTCGACTTCAGGGTGGATAAAGACGACGCAGAACCACTGGACGCCGTGGGGGAGGAAACGGCGAGGTCGGACGGAAAGGCGCTCGACAATTCGTTGGTCGACTCCGTGGTCGTCGTCCCACGGGTCGAGGTGGAGGTCCCGCAACCCCACGTGCCGCTCGCCGCGAAATAAGAAAGGATAAAACCGGAAAGAATAACGGAGCAAAACATCGCGATGCGATTCATGGGATCCCCCCCTTTTTTAAAAAACTTTTCGAACTATAGCAGATTTTTTCTTCGACGCAAATCGATAAAAAATTCCTTGAGGATTTTTCGCGATTGAGCCTCTAAAAGACCGCCTTGAACCGAGATTTGATGATTCAGGCGGAGGTCCTTTCCCAGATCATAGAGCGATCCGCAGGCCCCCGCCTTCGGATCAACCGCTCCAAACACCAGTCGTTCCACCCTCGCCTGGATCATCGCCCCCATGCACATCAGACACGGCTCCAGCGTCGCATAAACGGTGATATCGGAAAGGCGCCACCTTTTGAGTTTCTTGGAGACCTTCTTCAGCAGCAGAATCTCGGCATGCCCCAACGGATCCTGGGTCGTCTCCCGAATATTGTGGGCCCGGGCAATGATTTTCCCGCCACCGACCGCCACCGCCCCGACCGGGACCTCGTTCTTGGCAAGGGCCTTCCCGGCCTCGCGGAGGGCGAGCTGCATGAAATGTTCGTCCGACGTTGACAACGGTTGCGGGCCCGGCGCGATTCGAACGCGCGACCCTCGCCTTAGCATCCCACACTTGGTTTCCCAAGCACCCCTCGAAGGGGATTGTAGGCTGGACCATATCTTCGCCATCTCAGGCGTGGTGCGTATGGCCTCTGAGGGGTCCTAAGATTGTCAAAGGACTTCCCGGCGGATCACCCCATCCTCACAGATTTTTACGTCCCAATGAGACGTACCGTGAGGCTCTTAAAGGGCTTCCCCGCATACAGCACCATCCACTTGGCCGGTTCGTTTCCCGGTCAAGGCTCCAGAGTGAAGGGCGATGCTCTAATCCACTGAGCTACGGGCCCTGATTTCATTTCAACTTCACTTCTCAAAGAGCAAGAATCCTTACTCACAGTTCTGTAAAAGCCTTTGCCCACCGAATATGCATACTCTGGTTATTGCCTGACCGTTCAAATCTTATCGTTTTGGGACCACTCCTTTTGTTCGGCGCATACAGGATCATTTCCTTTTCCGGACAATAAATCGCATAGTAATCAAAGTCGCTTGCCCGATACCGCCGCATATGATTTCCGTTCCGATCGGCCCAGCTTGTGCTGACCTTGACGTCAATGACACCATTTTTCTTCAAACCGGCATACTTAACTTGCAGTTTGATTGTTCTGCCTTGGCCTGATACCGCCACCAAATCATAAGCTTGGTGCTCCGACAGAGGGATACACGGTGTCCAGCCCCTTCTAACAAGATCCGCAATAACCTTTGCCAACCCTAAATCCGCCTTGGACTTGGTATGGTGCCTCATAGGCCTGTTCATTCTATATCGTATGAAGTTGAAAGAGACCACCGAAAAGAACTGATGATCGCGCCGGGCCCGCAATATTACGCGATCCAGACCGTCTTCACGTTCGTGAATTCCCGCATCCCGAAGGAGGAGAGTTCTCGGCCGAATCCGGACCGTTTGATCCCGCCGAACGGGAGTCTTGGGTCGGAGTGGGTCATCCCGTTGATGAAGACGGAGCCGGCCTCGATCTCCCGGGCCAGTCTCTCCCCCTTCTTGGCATCTTTCGTCCAGAGGCTTGCCCCAAGTCCGTACGCCGTTTGATTCGCCAAGGCAATCGCCTCCGCCTCATTGGCCACAACGAACAGGGAAGCGACCGGGCCAAACACCTCCTCCTGACAGACCACCATCTCCGGTGTGACATCCTTAAAGACGGTGGGGAGATAAAAATACCCCTTGCCGGGCAGTCGATCCCCCCCCACCAGACAGTTCGCCCCTTCCTTTCGAGCCTGTTGCACCTGCCGGGCCAGATTTTCCAGCAGATCCTGTCGCGCCAACGGCCCGATCTTCGTTGCCCGATCCATCGGATCCCCCACCTTCTGGGCACGGACCGCCGGGAGAAACGCCTCCTCAAAGGCGGGTGCAATCTTTTTCGTCAGGATAAACCGCTTCGCCGCGATGCAACTCTGGCCGGCGTTCAGGAATCGGCAACGGATCGCCAAGGGAATACACTTCTCCAAATCCGCCTCATCGAGCACGATAAACGGGTCCGAGCCGCCCAGCTCCAAAACCACCTTCTTTAAGGCGCGGCCGGCGGTCTCCGCCACCTGGCTCCCCGCCCGGTCGCTTCCCGTGAGGGAAACCGCCTGGGCCCAAGGGGATTCAATCAGCCGGGCAACGGTCGGATTGTCACAAAAGATCGACTGAAAGACCCCGTCGGGGAATCCAACGGCATGAAACAGCTCGGCAATTTTTAAGGCGCAGCCGGGGACATTCGGGGAATGCTTTAAGAGGACAACGTTTCCGGCCAACAAGGCCGGGACCGAGCAGCGGAACACCTGCCAAAACGGGAAATTCCAGGGCATGATCGCCAACACCGTCCCCAGCGGGTCATAACGAACGTAACTCTTGCCGGCATCGGTCGGGATCGCCTCTTCGCGAAGAAAGTGCTCCCCACGCTCGGCATAAAAGGAACAGCCCAACGCGCATTTGCCGACCTCCGCCTCCGCCTCGGTGATCGGCTTCCCCATCTCCAAGGTGATTAACGCCGCCAGGGACCCTTGTTGCTCATTCAGCTTTTCCGCAAGTTTCAGGAACAGCCGTTTCCTTTCGGCAAAAGGGAGTTCTCGCCAGCGGAGAAACGCCTCGCGGGCCTTTCGCCCCCTCTGTTCCACCTCTTCCCAGCCGATCTCCGGATAGCTCCGGATCTGCTGTTCCGTAGCAGGATTCAACGTCCGATAAGAGCTCATCTGATAACCACTCCTTCTTTATGAATCCGAATGCTTCTGGAGCCGCCCCATCGCCGCATTCACCAGGAAGACAAACAGGAAAACCCCCATGAACGTCTCTGAGATCGCCAAAAATTTTCCTAAAGAAGTGATCGGAACGATATCGCCGTACCCGACCGTCATCAAAGTCATCATCGAATAATAAAAATGATCAAAGAAACCCTCCGGACGGATATTCAAGATCCCGTAGAGCCGGTTAAAAAAGTAATTCAGGAACGCATAAATGATCAACACATCAATCACCGAAAAGAAGATCGCGACAAAATGCCAGCGGGTCCGATCGCGTTCCTGCACCTCCGGGCAGAGAAGCCGGTAGTTAAACAGCAGCGTCATCGCGTTCAGGGAGATCACCTGAAAGATCCTCAAGGAACCTGTCAGGACCATCAGCCACCCCCCGGGGGTCCACTCAATACCGATCATAATCAGCAGTAAGAGAACCATCGTTGTCACCACGAGATACATCTCCAGATGCCGGATCCGGAGATTCCCGCGATGCAGCCCCCACGGGCGCAGGAACCAGAGCATCGTCACGTTGACGACAAAATCGAGGACGACAAACAGGCCCGCCAGAAAGAGCGATTGATACTCCTGCTGTAGTTTTTTCAAAGTGTTCAAGAAAGATCCAAAACCCGGGCCGATTATTGGACAAGAGCGGAGCCAAATGCAAGGCAACATTTCTTGATTCCAGCCGATAATAAACACGGAGAGGTGATGCGCATGGTACCGCTCTTGTTCAGAATCCGGAAGGGCGGCGATGTTGCCTTGCGGCTCTTGCAGGTTGCCCGCCGCTATTGGTCGGTCGCCGGTCCCCCGATCCCGCCGCTGGATCGCTATGTCAGAGTGGCGGGCTCTCCTCGGATCCGAATGATCCTCTGCCTCGGCACCTCCTTCTTGATCCATGGGCTGTTCCTGAGCCTCTTCGCCCGACGGACCAAACCCCCAAAGAATTCAATCACCCAAATTTATGATATCGATTTGGTTCCTCTCCCGTCCGAACCGGCCCAGCGCAAAGACGCTCCCCCGACCGGGCCGAATCCGACCTTGGCCTCCCTCAGAAGCGGTCGGCGAAGGGCCGCAAAACCACCGACCGCAACGGCGGCCCCCTCCTCCGGTGCTGTTCAGCAACAGGAAGGGACGGGACAAACTGAGTCAACGAAAGTACCGGAAGGAGACCTCCCTCCCGGGGTGCTGACTATGCGCGACAAGAGCGAACCTTTGGGGAGCTCACTGCCATTAAGCGACCTCTTTCCAACCCAAAAGGCCTTAGAAAATTTGTTCGGGGAGAGTCTGCCTCCGAGTCCCAACAGGCCGCGGGCCATCCTCCAAAATCCGAACGGCACCTACCGACGTTATGAAGATGGCAGCACCCTGGTACGCAATCCGGAGCTGGGCCCCTATCCGCTTTTGGACGAGGGAAAGGTCGATCCTCGAATTACCGTGGACAACTCCGGAACGGTCAAGGGGGTCGAGGAAGACGGACCGATCGAGGGAACCCTCAATCCCACTCCCGGCACCTCTTCCGAGGGAGTCATCGCCAAGATTTTGGGAAATGCGGGTGGAAATGTGACCGGCAAGAGCGTTCAGGTGATCTTTGTGATCGACACCTCAAAAAGCATGTATTCCGGAATCTCGCTGGTCGCCGACACCGTTCAGGAGCTGCTATTGGAGCTCCAGGGCCGCCTGGCCAAGGAGGTTGCGCTGGGTGCCATTATCTTCCGCGACGACCCCAAGAGGCGTTTGCGGGTTTTTGACGATAGTGATGAAGAGGGACGCGGGATCCATGTCCTGGAATACCCCGGCCCGGTGAATGGAAGGATCGCACAGGAGCTTGCCGAGAAACTGAGGCGAGTTGAACCCTCGGGAGGTGCAGAACCGGCGGGTCTGGCGGTTCAGAGGGCGCTTGCCCTGTTTACCCAGATGCCGGCCCCCCAATACCCCGTTTCCCGGCAGGTGATCGTCATTTCAGACCACGAGGGACTCGAGACGGGCTGCGGTGATCTTTCTTATCCCTTGTCCGCTCAATATCAGTCGGTCAAGCAACAGGCCGGGGATGTCACGGTCTC
>CAYYFU010000074.1:0-668 GCA_964471095.1 uncultured Pseudomonadota bacterium | reverse complement strand
TCTCCGCCATCCTGATCCCAAACAATTCCGAATGTGGGTGCACCGCTCACTGCTCGGAAGGCTAAAGGAGTTTGGGAGACAAGGTGATCCCTATCATATCTTAAGGTAATCCCCGTCATATCTTGCTGGGTTCAGCTAGTTGTAGATTGTCATTGTGACAAAATCGCAAGGGGGGTCGTCGTGAAAAAACTGTCCATGGTAGTGATGGTGATTGTGCTGGCGGCGGGTGTGGCGGCCTGCGGGTCGAGTGAGACGTCCACGGAGACGACCACGTCAGAGGTATTTCCGTCGGCAGTCGGTATCGATATCAGCGCGGCGTCCTCAACCAGCATTGCCAGCGCAGTCATGATCAAGGCAGCGATACCGAGCACCGGCAATCTTGCCAGCCCGATGACTGCGGCCACCAACATGGTGCAGGCAACGAACGTCATTACAGGGGACGTGATGGGCGGCATTGCGACGGCGTTCAACGACATCATCGATTCCACATCGACGCAGGCGACCGCCACGGCGCTCGGTAAAACAGCGAAGATAGATTTTGCGGCCTACGACTTCAATGGCGACGGGACGGCAATCGGTTCGGGGACGGCGGCCGCATCAGGATCGCAGCCTGTCGTCTTCAGATTATGGGCGGATAACGTCAGGGCGATCGCTGGAAAGATCACGAC
>CAYYFU010000073.1:5411-7425 GCA_964471095.1 uncultured Pseudomonadota bacterium | reverse complement strand
TCTAATTATGTCCGACCGATGTGTTGAATCAGTTCCCGAAGGCTGTTGTGCCGTGCCTGTTGGATACCACCGATCAGGGTGACCTGACGGTTATCCTCCTGGACACGGGCCTGCAACATCAACATGTTGAGCGCGGAGTCGTTCATCTGCTTTAAGAGATAATCTTTTTCCAGAAAATCTTGGCTCGGGTTTTCAAACGGAAGCCCGGTCCCGGTCGGGGCCGCCGTACCCCCTGCGGAACTACCGGTCCCCCCACCAATCGCCGGAGCGGCATAGTCGGGTCCAAACGTATTGATCCCAACGATCGATCCACCCAGACCGGTCCCATAACCGTAGGGGGCTGCCCCGCCGCCGGTCGTCCTCGCGGCCCCGGAAAGACCGGTCATCGCTGCCTCGGTCACCGCCGCACCGTTGGTGGTCACTCCGACCTGCGTCACCTCACCGCCGGCAGGGGAGAACGAACCCATAAAGGCTGAAAAGTCCTGACTGGAAGAGGCGCTCCTCGTCGAGGTGTTCGTGCTTACCTTAATCTTGGACGGGTCAATTGCCGTAATCATAATATCCTCCGGGGACCTGCCCGCCTTTTCTTTGCGGCGGGGTTTTCCCCCTCTAATAGGATTATCGGTCCCAGGGGGGCGGCGAGTTGCTTCCCCGGTTATTTTTTTCCCTGGCGACTGTTATCACCACCCTTCTCGACCATCTGAAACTTCATCCTCAACAGGTCGCGCAGGAGATCCATGACCTTTTCAATCGCCCTCATCCCCTTTTTCGCATCAGCGGATTTTCCTAACCCTTTCATTTTACTCATTTTTTCAAGCTCTTCGTACGCCTTGGTAAAATCGCGGTTCACCTTCTCAAAATCCTCGGTCTCTAAAAGTTTTGTAATTTCAGGATATTGGGCAGGAGGGAGCGGCATACACCTCGGTTCTTATCAGATTCACGCCATCCCGACAATTGAATTATTCCAGCGGATTCAACTTGATAACCACCGGCCGAAATTCCGAAACCCCGAGGTTCAGTTTCACCTGGCCGGGGGCATACCCCCCCTTCTTGATCTCAACCCGGTAGGTTCCAACCCCCAGATCATGGAGAATCAACGGTGTCTTCTGGGGTAGCTGGGTCCCATTGACAAAGACCACTGCCTCGGGGGGGTCGGAGGTCACATAGATCACCGATTTGACCGGAGAGAGTTGCTGAAACAGCATCCCGGCATCCGATTTTATCTTTGGATCCTCCGCCGCCACCAGGATTTCCACCAAAAGTTGGAGCGCCTTGACGGTCTCCCCCCTTTGGGCCGCCAGACTCGCCATCCCCAAACGGCTGTGATATTTGATCTCGGGATGGGTCGCTGCCTTGTTGAAATAATCCTCCGCCTCTTTGAGTGAGTTCTGCTTCAGGTAACAGACGCCGATCATATAAGAGATTTCGGCCGTTTCTCGGGCGGTCGGTTGCCTCCCAAACGCCTCCACCAAAACGGGGAGCGCCTCGGCATGACGATTTTCCCGGATCAGATCGGCCGCCTTGTTGATCAATTCCCCCGCCGGGGAGGTTTTGAGAGTGACCTCGGCGACAAACGGGGTATTCACCTCCATCTTCATCACCTGGGAGTGGTCAAAAAAGCCGTCCTTCCGGAGCCGGAGGAGATGCTCCCCCAGCGGAAACGTCCCGGTGAAAGGGGTCACCCCGACCTCCTTGTCATCGACAAAGACCTTCGCCCCCGGAGGGAGGGCGGTGATCTGCGCCTGGAAGGTTTGCAAATCGGCCTCTTGGACCTCCACGGTGAAACTCGTCTGGTCGGACTTGAGCAGGAATTCCCGCCGGTAGATCACTTGATCGACAAAGGTCTGGGAACCCTCCAACTGCCGGCTCCGCCGGAGTTCCAACACATAGCGACCAAATGGGACATAGATCGGTTTGCCAAAGACAATCTCGGCAAACTTGATCGGTTTGGCCCGAGTGGGATCTTTTTCAAAATACCCCTCCAGATAAAGTTGGGTGTCCCGAGGCAGGGCGG
>CAYYFU010000073.1:3595-5401 GCA_964471095.1 uncultured Pseudomonadota bacterium | reverse complement strand
GAAACACGATCGGGAGTATGTCGCTTCCGGCCTGCACCTGAGACGGCATCTTCTCTTCGATCACCTCCCCCACCTCCGGGATCTGAAAGACCGCCTTGGTTTCATACCACTTTCCCTCTTTGAGTTCGGCCGAGGTTCGAAACGGGGTCTCCCCAACCTCTTGGTCCCCAAAAAAGACCTTCGCCGGGATCGGTGAAGAGGAAAAATCAAGTAAGATGGGCCGATCCCCTCTCCCTTTCCCCGCCTTAAACTCCCCTTCCGCCGGTGCCACGCCACCCACCTCCCCTGCCTTCTCCTGGACCGGCCTTCGAACCGCCTTTTTAGGAAACAAAAATTGATAAACCTGAACTCCCGCCACCGCCAGGAGTCCCAGCAGAACCAGACTCAAAAGAGGGAGCAACCAACGACGGCGCCGCCGGGGTGCCACCTCAGCCACCGACATCTCTTCGTTGGGGAGAGGTTCTTCTGCCGGCGGGATTTCTTCAGCCGGGGGGGGTGCCTCTTCTTCCGGTTCGGGGGTTTTTGAAGGTTCCGCGGGGGCGGCCGGTTCCGTCAGATAGCGGAGTTCAAAGGCGCCGATCTTGATCCGACCGTTATGGGAAAGGGGAACGGCCTGGTTCCCTTCGAGCTTCTGTCCGCCCACCTTGGTCCCGTTGCGGCTCCCCTGGTCGGCGACCTGGGCCCCCTGGGGATTGAGTTCGATCGCGGCATGCCGTCGGGAAACAGACGAGTCATCCAGGACAATGTCGTTTTCCGAGAGCCGGCCAATGAAGTTCTTGCCGGGCCTCAACGGAAATCGCCCGCCGGTTCGCGGTCCCGCAACCACTTCAAGGCAGGGGTACTCCTCGAGGGAGCTTCCCACCTGCGTCTTTTCCTCCCCAGGGGCCATGAAAACTTTCTACCACAAAAGTGTAAATTGACAAAACGGAATTAACGAGTTGTTATCAGCAGATACGAATGAGACGCCTCTTTCTTCTGCTGCTTTGTTTCGGGTCGCTTCGGGTTGAAGCGGCCCCCTGTTGGAAAACGATCTTCGAATGGAACGAAAAAGATCCCTCAAAACCTTACCGGCTGCTCGTCCTCCCGTTTGAGAACGCCACTCACCTGGAATCGGACGACTGGATCAGCCTCCTTTGCCCGGTCATCCTGCAAGGTTATCTTTCCTTGAGCGAAAAAACGGTGCCGTTGATGGCGGTCTCGGCCCCAGCCGCCTCCCTCTTTGATACCACCGAGGCGTTGAACCTCGCCACAGGAGCCGGGGTTGATTACCTCGCCATCGGTCAATTCGCGCGGGAGGGGAATCTGCTCCGTGTCAGCACCCGATTGATCGATGTAAAAAAAGCGGCGGAGGTCGGACGCTCCAGCGGTTTGGTGGAGTTTCCCGGAACCCGGATGATCCGTGATTATCTGATCGAGGTGGCGTACCACGGCTCCAAGCAACTCAAGGGGATCAAGCTGACCAAGAAACGGCTGCGCCCGTATCGAAATGAGACCATCTCGGCGGAGGCGCTTCGCACTTTTGTCCTGGGGACCGTCGCCCTGAAACGGGGAACCGCTGAGGGGGTTGAGGAGGCGAACCGACGATTTGAGGAGTCGATCCGCAACGACTTCAACTATGTCCCTGCCTACCTCGGTTTGTCACTCGCCCGGGCCCGACGGGGATTTGTTGAAAATACGTTGGGGCAACCGTACCGGGATTCCTTCACCAGCTCCCGACGGGAACTGGAAAAGGCGCGTCTCCTGAAGCGTTACATGACCGAACGAAAGACCCGCGAAATCGAAATTTACCTCGAGGCAGAGACCCAC
>CAYYFU010000073.1:0-3585 GCA_964471095.1 uncultured Pseudomonadota bacterium | reverse complement strand
GATCAAGACCCTGAAGGGGGATTTGGGGAGCCGGCAGCGATTGGTCGGTTATCTGCAAACGCTGGGGAAGAATCGTGAGGCCAAAAAGCATCAGGAGATTATCGAGGAGCTGAACCAATGCCAATAAGTTTCCCTCGCACCACCCGTTGGCTCATCTTGTTACTCTTTCTTGCGATGCTTTCTCCAACCACAGTAGCAGCCAAAAAGAAGAAGCATATCCCGCTGGATCTGGCGGTCTTCCACAACAACCAAGGGGTCGCCTATCTCGCCAACGAGGACCAGGAAAAGGCGCTCTGGGAATTCAAGACGGCGGCTGAATTGGATCCGCTCTATCCGGAGGCGCACAACAACGTCGGCCTCATCTACAAGTACCGCGGTCAGTTCAAGGAGGCCCAGGAGGCGTTCGAAAGGGCGGTCAAGCTTGATGCCAAATGGGCGACCCCCTATAACCATCTGGGAACGGTCTTCCTCTCCCGCAAACAGTACGGTCTGGCGATCGAATATTTCAAGAAGGCGGCGAAGAAGGACAAAAAATTTGCCGATGCCCATTACAATCTGGGGATCGCCTATCTGGAACGGGCCGCGACACACAAAAAACCGCAACCGGATTGGAGGAATGCGGTCAAGGCGTTCAAGAAGGCGACTACCTTGAATACCCGGCTCTATCATGCCCATTTGGATCTCGCCGAGACCTACCGAAAGCTGGGGGATTGGGAAAAGGCGATTTTGCGTTATCGTCTCGCGATCGAAACCAAGCTGGATGACCCAACCCCGTGGCAAAAGTTGGGAGAACTCTACCTGGAAAAAGGGGACCCGATCAAGGCGGAGGAATGCTTCGCCAATGCCAAGAAACTCGCCATCAATCCGGAGGAGGCGCTCCTCTCCTTGGGTGAAAGTTATCTGAATCAACAGCGATACCCCGATGCGATCGCCTCTTTTAATCAGGCGCTTCAGGTCAACCCGCGAAGTTCCCGGGCCTATTTTGACTTGGGCTTTGCCACCAGCGCTCAAGGGAATCATGCCGGGTCGATCCAGGCGTATCTCAAGGCGATTGAAATTTTTCCCGACTTTCTGGAGGCGTATTACAACCTGGGTCTCACCTACGTCGCCGCCGAGGATCGAGCCAATGCGGAACGGGTTTTTCTCGAGGCGCTGAAGATCAACCCCGAACATTCCCCGACGCTGTACGACCTCGGCCACCTGTACGATCAGGACAGACGTTCCAAAGAGGCCGCAGACTATTTTTGTAAATTTCTCCGCGTCGCCGGCGAGGCTTATCCGGATGAGGTGCGGTTGGCGCGCGGGCGGGTCAAACAATTGGGCGGCTGTCCGTAAACCATGTTCGAAATCAGACCGACGATCACCGTACGGAATCTCAAAACCGGGCAGAAGGGACGTTACCGGATGGATCAGAACCTCCTGCTGATCGGGCGGGAGCGAAGCTGTTTTATCCCGCTGGAGGATCCGATCGTCTCCCGACGGCATGCCGAAATCCTGCGCGAGGGGAATCAATTTTTCCTCCGCGATCTGAAGAGCGAGAACAAGACCTTTCTGAACGACAACTCGATCCCCCCGGAGGAGAAGGTTTTGTTAAAATCCGGCGATCTGTTCCGGATCGGTCCGCACGAATTCCGTTTTTCCCTCCCGACCGGGAGTGAACATTCGGACATCTACGAGGCGACCGATAGCGATATCCTGGAAGTCAAAATGGTCAAAAAGCTTTTGAAGGCGCTTGATCGGGATCAATCGCCGTTCCTGGAGGTGGTGGAGGGGCCGGAGGTCGGCCAACGGTTTGCCCTGGAAGGAAAAAGTCAGCAGATCCTGGTCGGTCGTGACCCCGCCTGTGAATTCCGGATCGACTCCGACGTGATTTCTCGCAAACATGCCCGAATCACCCGAAAATGGGACACCGTCCGGATTGAAGACCTCGGCAGTCGAAACGGCGTTCACGTCGGCAAGGAACGGATTAAACAAAAGCTCCTGAAAGACGGGGACCGGATTTATCTGGGGACTGTCGTCCTGGCATTTCGCAACCCCCAAGAGCTGGCGGCTGATCTGGCACCGGCCCCGAAATCAAAAGAACCGCCAAAACCGCCGCCGGAACCGGTTGAAAAGAAGGTGGAAGAAGTGGTCGAGGAAGCGCCACCTCCAGAAACGGGCCGCTTCTCCACCGGCGATATCCTGTTAATGATGATTGGATTGCTGGTCCTGCTCGGCGCGATCTGGGGGATTTGGAAGATTCTTTAGCCCAAAGATTGTCATTTTACTAATACCTATCAAATAACCATTGCCTATTCGATAAAATAGTAATATTCTATCGAGTAGAGGTACTAATAGTGGATAAAACTCAGATTATAGGGATACTCAATGATTGGAATTTTTGGAATAATCGCCCCAAAACAGGCATCATGAGGCCTCTCTATCTGGACCGCCTCAAGACGGCGCTCACCACCCAGCAGGTCATCGTCATTACCGGCCCCCGCCGTTCCGGAAAATCCGTCATGATGCGGCAGATGATTCAGGGTCTTATTGGGCAGGGGGCCGCCGCAAAAAACTGCATGATGATTAATTTTGAAGATCCGCGCCTCGGCCTGCTCGACGTCTCCCATCTGCAAAAAATTTACGACACCTATCTGGAATATCTCAACCCTGACAGCACGCCCGCTATTTTTCTGGATGAGATACAGGAAGTGATCGGCTGGGAAAAATGGGTTCGCACCTTTCACGAGCTGGGCAAAGCGCGGCTCATTATTTCCGGCTCCAACGCCAAATTGTTGAGCCGCGAGCTTTCCACCCTGCTGACGGGACGACACCTGGACGTGACTGTCTTTCCCTTGTCTTTCCGTGAATATTTGAACTTTAAGAATTTTGAACCAGGTAAGTCATTGCCATCAACTGACATGGCAATCACGATGCCGCGCATGATGCGGGAATATCTGGATCATGGAGGATTTCCCGAAGTGGTTCTATCGGATGAAAAAAAACAAATTCTATTGGGTTACTACGATGACATTATCACCAAGGATCTCATCCGGCGGTTTAAAATTCGGAAGGTGGAACAGATGAAAAATCTCTCCCGTTATTTTCTCTCGAATGTCGCCTCCGCCATGACCTTCAATGCCTGCGCTAAATTTCTGGATCTAGCTGTGGATACCGTTGAAAAATTTTCCGGCTATCTGCAAGATGCGCATCTGTTTTTTTTGGTAAAGCGCTATTCTCACAAATTCAAGGAGCAGGAAAAAAGTCCGCGCAAATTGTACTGCATCGATAACGGCCTTTCCAATACCGTTGGCTTCAACGCCAGCCCCAATAGGGGGCGGCTCCTGGAACAAACGGTGTTTCAGGAGTTGGCGCGACGGCAACTGAATAATCCCAACACCCAAATTTTCTACTGGAAGGATACGGACGAAAAGGAGGTCGATTTTGTCGTTAAAGAAGGCCTGAAGGTGACCCGACTCATTCAGGTTTGCGCAGATCCCTCGGACCCCAAGACAAAAAAAAGGGAACTTCGATCCCTCCTCAAGGCAATGGATGAATTTAAGCTTGCGGAAGGATCGATTATAACGATGGAGGATGCCGCAACTC
>CAYYFU010000072.1:0-7474 GCA_964471095.1 uncultured Pseudomonadota bacterium | reverse complement strand
CAGGTGCGCGGTGATCCCGCCGAACCTCGTCCCGTAACCAACCGAGGTCGGTACGGCAATGACCGGCCGGCCTACGAGTCCTGCCACAACGGAGGCAAGCGCCCCCTCCATTCCGGCAACCGCAATCACCACCCGCGCCTCACGAATTCTCGGGATCTCGGGAAGGAGTCGGTGCAGGCCGGCCACCCCCACGTCATAAAGGCGTTCCACGGAATTTCCCAATGTCTCTGCCGTGACCCGTGCCTCCTCGGCTACCGGGATATCGGAGGTCCCCGCGGCAACCACCATAATTTTTCCCCTTTTCTTCTCAAATCCCCCCACCCCCCCTTTGTCAAAGGGGGGCAACGTAAAAAGCCGCGCTGATTCGTGATAGACGCCCTTCGAAAACTCGGCAAGGAGCGCCCGTCCCTTTTCAGCATTCACTCTTGAAACCATCACGGTCCCGTTCCGGTCAGTCATCCGCCGGACGATCGCCAAGAGCTGTTCCATCGACTTGTTTTCTCCGAAGATGATCTCCGGCACCCCGGTGCGGAGTTCCCGATGATGATCGAGCCGGGCAAACCCCAAGTCCTCATACGGCAGGTCGCGCAGCGACTGAAGCGCATCACTGACGGAGACCGCTCCTGTCGCAACCTGCTCGAGCATTTTTTTGAGGGTCACTGAATCCATGAGTCTGTGGTTCAGGTCTTCTCTTCGATTTCCACCAACACTTCTTCCACAGTGCGCGGGGTAGCTTTTTTGATCAGGAAAGTCAATTGACCATAGTGCAGAATCTCACCCGCCTCCGGAATTTTTCCAAAATGGTCGATCAAGAATCCGGCCAGGGTGTCGTATTGATACTTCGGCAGTTGCCAATGGAAGGTCTCGTTGATTTCGTCGATCAACGCGCGTCCATCAAAAAGAGACTGCGACGGCGAGACCGGTTTCCAGAATTTTTCGACGACGTCGTATTCATCATGGATCTCCCCCACCACCTCCTCCAAAATATCCTCCAGCGTAATAATGCCGCAGGCCCCTCCGAACTCATCCACAACGACGGCAAATCCTTTTCGCTCCGACCGGAACAGAAGGAACAGTTCCTTGATCCCCATCAGTTCAGAGACGTAAAGGGGCATCGTCATCAGTTGGGAAAGCGGGATCTTCATGTCGCGGGCAAAGAGCAGATCAAAAAAATGAACGACCCCGCCGATGTTGTAAGCCCGGCGCTGATAGACCGGGAGATGCGTATACCGCTCCGCGCTGAGCAGTCGGAGCGCCTCTTCGACGGTGGTGTCTTCCCGCAACGAGAAGACCTCGACCAGCGGGGTCATCACCTCCCGAACCCGCTGTTTGGCAAAGGAGAGGATCCGAAGGATCGATCGCTTCAGCGGGAGCGGAAGCTCCCGCTGGGTATCCGCCTCCCGAATCCTGACCTACAGAGATTCCGCGGTCACCTCATGACCGGCCATCAAGGTACCACGAACCCCTCCCAACAGGAGCAACGTCAGCCGGGAGAGGGCCCAAATGACCGGATAAAAAAGATAGGAGAAAAAGAGGATAAACGGGGCGATCCGGGGCGCCAATCGATCAGCCCCCTGCTGGAAAACCGCCTTGGGAACCGCTTCTCCAAAGACCAGAATCACCGGGGCAAGAAACAGCCCGAGAAATTCATATTCCATTCCCCAACGGTCAAAAATGAAAAAGGTGACCAGAATGGAATTGCCGACGATAAAAAGATTCTGGCCCAACATGGTGGTGGAAAAAAACCATTCCGGCCGATGGGCGAGCCGGAGCACGGCACGCGCGCCCCGATCCCCCCGGGCGGAACGATGGGTCAGTTTGAGTTTGTCGCAGGAGACGACCGCCAGCTCCGCGCCGGAAAAAATCCCCTCCATGATCAGGCAGAAGGTGGTCCAGAGAAGGATCGGAAAAAAATCCTGGATCATGGAAACAGCCTCCGCAACAGGTCATCCATCGTGACGAGACCCAAGGTCGCCCCCTTTTGATCAATCACAATTCCCATATGAATTCTTCGACTCCGAAACTCCTCAAACACCTGGGAGAGCGGTTGTCGTTCGGTGACGACCGCAAACGGCTTCAGGATTTCCTGGATCTTCCGTTCCCCCGCCGGAACCAGGCGCAACGGGACGAGTTCTTTCGCAATCAGGATCCCGGTGATCTGATCCAGATTATGGCGATAAACCGGCAGCCGGGAGAACCGGTTTCCAAAAAGGAAATCGAGGATCTTTTTCAGTGACCAGTCTTCCGGGATCGCAATTATTTTCTGCCGGGGGGTCATAATCTCGGCGATCGGGACCTCCGAAAAATCGAGCGCGTTCCGGATCAGGGTCCGTTCCAGATCGGCCAGCGTCCCCTGGTGCTGTCCCATTTCGAGCAGGGTCTTGAGCTCCTCTTCAACGATCATCCGTCCCTTTTCCGGATCTCCCCCGAAGCGGTGCACGAGAAAATCGGTGAACTGCACCAACGGTTTTCGAAACGGGGTGGTGAGCCAAAAGAAAAACCGGTACGGGAGGATCAACAGCTGGGAGACAATCACCGAATTCCGAATCGCGACGTTCTTCGGGACAATTTCACCGAAAACCAGCAGGAAAAAAGTGGTGATCGAGATCGCCACCAAATAGACCCATCGTGGATTCTGGCCCGCCATCAGGCCGTAGGCGACCGATCCCGCCAAGATCGAGATCGCCACATTGACCAACTCGTTCCCGAAAAGGATCGTGGTCAGGATCTCTCGCGGCCGTTCGAGGATCTTGGTGATCCAGGAGGAAAGGCCGCTCCCGGTCCGAAGCCGATACCATTCCAGCGCGGAGAGGGAAAAGAGGGCCGTCTCCAGCGCCGAAAATGATGCGGACAGCGCCAGTAACACAACGATCAACAGGAGCGAGGTTGGCATCCTAGAAATGGGCAAAGCCGGTCTGTCGGGGGAGGGGAACCGATTTCCCCCTCCGATCGAGCAGGCGGAGCCCTTCCTTTGAAGAGGTTATTTTACCCACGAGGGTGATTGGGACTCCATTGATTTTCTCCGGTATTTTGACGCGGGGCGGCACGGTAAAAAGCAGCTCGTACTCCTCTCCCCCGGCGAGTTTTGCGGCCAGGGGGGCGCGACCGGGGAGTTGATCGACCCGGAGTTCGGGCCCCACCCGACTCTCCTCCAAAATACGTCCCAGATCCCGCACCAGGCCCCCGGCCGCGCCCCCCGACGGAGGATCGCCTCGCCGCGCGCCACCTCCCCCACCAGAGTGATGCTGATCACCAGTTTTGATGACCGATTGGTATCCCCACCGACCAACACGACCCCCGCCGGCTCGGCCCCCCTTCGGATGCCGGAAAAGAGTCGTTCGACCGCGCGGATCTCCATTTTTTTCGGCAGACCGACTGCGATCAGCGCCCAGCGGGGAACCCCCCCCATCGCGGCAATATCCGACAGATTGACCCGAAACGCCTTGAAACCGATCTCAAATGGGGAGGACCCGCCGGACCGGAAATGAACGCCGTCGATCAGCAGATCCGTTGTCACGAGGAGGTCCCAGGAACGATCCTGACGGATCACCGCGCAATCATCGCCGATCCCCGTCCGCAACCTCTTGTTTTTCCTTGGAATTATTCTGGTGAGCCGGCGGATCAGCCCGAATTCACCGAGCGACTGGAGGGACATGAGGGGACCATAATTTCTTGCCGGAGATTACGCAACTTTTCTTGAGGGGAACCGATACCCTGCCCGAAATGACGACCCCTTCAGAGAGCTGTCCCCCGCTGCTTCCCGCTCCGGAATTCCCCTCCGTCGAGCTGCTGGATCGCCGGATCGGCCTCTATACCCCCCACCGGATCGAGTATCACCGCGACGCATATACCGGGGAGATCGGCCTCCGGGATGCCATCCTCGTGGGGCTTAAGGCGCGCGTCAACCGGGACGAGCTGATTCGGGGCGCCGTGATGACATTGGCCTTCGGGGCGCTCCACCGGATCGGCCGGCAGAGCCGGTTGGTCTCACTCCTGCTGAAGGGGTTCTGCGGGGCCCAGATGACCGTCTTGACAGCGACCCTGCTGTGGAACGGCGCCCAGGCACTTTTCGGCAGGGCAGACAACGCCGGGCTCGGCGACGCGCTCGCCGAGGTGATCTGTATGGGGGGTGAGGCACTGCTCGGGACCGGCCTCTCCCGGCTCCGCAGCTTGGCGCCGGAAAAGGGGCTGGCGATATTCGGCCTCTTGACCGGCCAGCCGGTCTTTGCGGCGACGGTCCGCCCGCTCCCGGCGACACCGGTCCTTGACGCAAACCTCCTGGCGGTCCACCTGACCGAATCGTTGTCATGGGTTGTCCAACGACACAAGGCATGGTTCGCCCACCTGCTCCGCACGCCCGACCTTGGTTGGAAGAAAACAATGGTCCCGTCGGCATCGCTGATCGAGCTCCTCGACCGTGCCGCCTCCCCCCTCCCGGTCTCGCGGCAGATGGCCCTCCCTGAGGGGAGGGGGATATTGAGATTAACCGGCCGTTTTGAAGTCGATCCGGCAACCGGCGGTTGGCGCCTGCACCTCGTCCCGGAATCGATCCGGATCTACTCCGGAGGGAACTATCTTCGGGAAGGCGCCGACATCAAGATCCCGATCGATCCAGGAAGCGGACAACTGCTCTGTGGAAAAAAGGGGGTGAGCCCGTTGGGCGAGAGCGGCCGGTGGATTGAGGTCCCCTGCCAGGCGAGGACGGTCGGATACCCCGATTGTTGGCTGCCGGGATCGGATTTCCGCAAGACCTATCCGAACCCACCGTACACCATCTATCCCTTTCAACCGGACCGACTCGCGACCTGGGCCGGTCTTTTCACCCCGTCAGGACCGACCGAATCCCTCTTCCCGCACCCGCCGGCCCTGCTCCCCCGGCTGTTCGATACCGACTCGGAGGCCTCCGATTTTTTTACAAGGAACCGTCTTCGACCTGGTTGGAACCGTTCCGCCAACGTGGCCACGGCCCGACTGCGGCTCGACATCGCCCCCCTCCTCCCCTGGAAGACCTCGAACCAGACGGATTATCTCGACCTGGTCTATTATTTTTATGGCGAAAAAGATTTTACCGCTGTGGAACTCCGCGAACTGACGGCGGCATCGCGAACCGGCAGGGGAGACGACATGCCGGCCTCGATCCTGACAGTGATGAAAGGGAGTGGAGAAACTCCGCCCAGACGCCTTCGGCCTGTCCTCAAACTAGTCCCTTAACGAAGCTCCCGGATCTCGCCGTCCTTCACCGTCAAGAGGAACAGCCGCCTGCGGGCGTCCCCCTCCGAGTCAAAGGAGATCTCCCCGGTCACCCCCCGAAAATGGGCCATCGAAGCGAGGGATTCCTGCACCTGGGGTCGGGTCGAGGCGACCGGACCTCGCAGTACCGCCCCCAAAAGGCGGAGGCTGTCGTAGCCATACGCCTCAAGCAGGGTTGGCTCAATCTCATAGGTCTTTTGATACGAGGCGACAAAGTCCTTGGTCGTAAAACTTCCCGACCGCGGGAAGAACCCGTTCACAAAAACCGTCTCCGAAATCCCCTCCGGCTTGAGGGAGGCAAGATCCGGATGATCCCAACCCGGCCCGCCCATCAACAGAACCCCCCGCATGCCGAGAAAGCGAAGCGCCTCGATCAGGTCGGGGAGGTGAAGGTAGATGTCCGGGAAAAAGAGGGCATCAAAGGGGCGGCTCTCTTTGGCGGTATATTTCCCCTTGGCATGCTTGAGGGCACGAACCGGCTCCAGAAAATTTTCAGTCCCGATCGGATACGACTCCTGGGCGACCAATTCACTTCCGCAATTTTTCACTTCTTCTTCAAATCGGCTGCGATACTCCTCTCCCCCCGATGATTGCGGATAAAGGATTGCAAACTCCTTCAGCTTCTTATCGCGGCAGGTAAAATCAACCAGGGTTGCCACCTGATCCGCGACGGTCAAAAAATTCCGAAACACAAAATTTCCCTTGGCCGCAATACCCGGCTTTTGCGAAAGGACGATCACCGGGATCTGGAGTTCATCCGCAATCGGCGCCACCGCCTCCGCCTCCTCCTGGGAGAGCGGACCGATCACCGCCATCACCTCCGGCTGCGCCGCCAGTTGACGGAGTTCCCGAGCCGCCCCTTCCGGGTCACTCCCGGTATCCCGAATCTCCAGGACAATCCCCAAATCCCCTCCGCAGGGACGAAAGATACCGGCCGCACATTCCAGGCCATGCAGGACCGATTCCCCATAAACACCGTATTTTCCGGTCAACGGAAGCAGGACGCCGACAGTCGCGCGTGATCCGCTGGCCCGTTTTCCCAATTCGGAGAGAAGCAGACGGGCCGAGGTTATATATTCATGCTTCGGGTACTCACGCAAAAAACGCTGCGCCAAAGAGGAGGACTTGTCGTAATTCCCCTGTTGGTGATGCATCCGGATCGCCTTCCAAAGGAGATAACCCCCCGACGTCTGACCGGAAAAACGGCGGAGCAGCTTCTTCAGGTCCTCCCCCGGCCCGGGACTTTTTTCGGTCCATTCACGAACCGCCTTCAACGCCTCCCGGTCCTCCACCACCCAGGTCAAGTCCCCACTCTCCCGATCCTGGGGGGGGATCTGAGAGTAGGCCTCCACCAGCTCCAGATAACCGATGATCTCCTGGACAGGATCCTTCCCCTTCTTGGCCGACGTGACCCGGAGCGAACCTCCCCGGACCTTGAGTGACGGGTCGGTGTCCCGCGGCAGTTGGTCCAGGACATAGAAGCTGTTCTTGAAATCGTTGAGGCGAAAATAACAGATCGCCATCTGATAGATCGCCTTGGCCCCCCACTCGGGCAAAACTCCCTTCTTGAGAGAGGCCCGATAATAAGGAATCGCCTCGTTCCATTTTTTTGCAACCAGCTGGATCTCCGCCAACCGGTAATTCGCCTGAGGGGCAAAGTAGTTGTAGGAAAATTGCTTCAGATACTGCCGGTAGGCGTTCTCCGCCTCCGGGTACTGCCGGGCCAGAAACAACTGCTCGGCTTGACTAAAACTCTTTTCCATCTCCGGAGTCCGGGGGAGCTTGACGATACTGGGTCTTCGGTCGAGGGCACCGCAACCGAGTATCCCAACCGATACGATCGTCACGACGAGGCGTTTCAAGATTTCGGCCCTTTGGCGATGGCGACCCGGGCGGCCCGGAGCAGGCGCCCGTGATAGAGGTATCCCTTCTGGTATTCCTTGACGACCGATCCCGGCGGATACTCGACCCCCTCCTCTTCATGGATCGCCTCATGGAAGGCAGGATCGAATTTCTCACCCTGCGCCTTCAGCTCGGTGACGCCGAATTTTTCCAGGAACTGCCCCATCTGTTTCAGCGTCAAGGTGACGCCGTCGTGCAACGCCTTGACCTCCGTCGCCCCCTGGACGTGATCGATCGCCAGCTCCAGATGGTCCTTGACCTCCAGGAGTTCGCGGAGCAGGCGCTCGCTGGTCGCCAACACCAGCTCTTCCCGTTCCTTAAC
>CAYYFU010000071.1:0-7492 GCA_964471095.1 uncultured Pseudomonadota bacterium | reverse complement strand
TGTAACGTCTATGGCCGAAGAATCCAAAGAAACCTTCGCCGGGGGCTGTTTCTGGTGAGTCGAACATTCCTTTCGGGAGATGAAAGGGGTCACAGAGGACATCTCCGGTTACACCGGAGGACAGAAAGAAAATCCAACCTACGAGGAGGTTAGCTCCGGCCGGACCGGTCACTATGAGGCGATCCAGGTCACCTTTGACGCGAAGAAGCTCACCTATCCGGAGCTACTCGACTTTTTTTGGCGGCAGATCGATCCGACCGACACAGGAGGACAATTTGTCGATCGGGGGACCCAGTACCGGACCGCAATTTTTTACCACAATGAGGAACAGAAGAAGCTCGCAGAAAAATCGAAAGAGGAGCTTGCCCGATCGGGCCGTTTCCAGAGACCGATCGTTACTGCCATTTTAGCAGCCACAAAATTTCACCGGGCCGAGGAGTACCACCAGGATTATTCCAGAAAAAATCCGTTCCGCTATCAGGCGTATAGTCATCAGACCGGTCGCGCTGAATTTTTGGAGGAACGATGGGGCCTGTCTCCACTTCAATACGAAGTGACCCAATGCAGCGGGACCGAGCCTCCGTTTCAAAATGAGTTCTGGGACAACAAGCGGGAGGGGATTTATGTCGATGTCATCTCCGGGGAGCCGTTGTTTAGCTCGCTCGACAAGTTTGACTCCGGAACCGGTTGGCCGAGCTTTACCAAGCCACTCGAACCACAAAATGTCGTTGAGAAAATAGATAAAGGTCACTTCATGACCCGCACCGAGGTTAAGAGCCGAAAAGGAAATTCCCACCTCGGGCATCTCTTCCCGGATGGCCCTGCCCCGACTGGTCTCCGTTACTGCATCAACTCCGCCTCGCTCCGGTTTATCCCGAAGGAGAATCTGGGGAAAGAGGGGTATGGACGGTACCTCCCCCTTTTTTCAACGAAGCAGAAGTAGGGGACTTTGCCCAAATTTGTCAAAGGCCTGTCCAGACCAAACTGACAGTTATTCATTAATTATTTCAACAACTTGATGCCTTGCGTCGTGGGAGATCCCCAAAAAACCTTGTAGAATAGGGGTTGTCATAAGGGGTTAACCCCCCTGAAAGGAGGGAGAATGGAAAGGGTCTTAGAACCAATCTTTCAGCCCGTGAGGGCGATGGTCGCCACCCTGTACGATGTTCTGTTCGACGCGGCCCAGAAGGTCTGGAAGCTGGCAAGACCGGTGGCAATGATCGGACTCTTGTTCGATCTCCTGACGGGGAAGCTCGGCTGGATCAATACGATGCTCGGCTACTACCGTCAGTTTATGCATGACACCTCCGGCGCTTCCTGGATCGTACTCGCTCTGGGGACCCTGCTGATCCTCACCTACTTTTCGGGTGGCAAACGGGGCTAGTGAACTAGCCGACCTAAGAGCAGGGCCCTGTCTCAGAGGGAGACAGGGCCCTTCCTCTTGATCTCTGGGGTTTTACCCGGCATACGAGCAGGATGATCTCCCCCACAAAATGGCGGCAATTGGAAGAGAGAATGCGCTCCCTGGGGCTTCTGGAAACCGACCTGGAGGAGCAGTTCGTTCGAGGCTCCGGCCCCGGCGGCCAGAAGATCAACAAGACCTCCTCAACGGTGTTGCTCATCCATCGTCCCAGCGGCCTACAAGTCCGGTGTCAGGCCTCCCGAAGCCAGGCGGACAACCGATTTTTGGCACGGCGACTGTTGGCCGACAAGATCGAGGTGGTGCAAAAAGGGAAAAGGGCCGCCGAACAGCAACGGATCGCAAAGATCCGTCGCCAGAAGCGGAAACGCTCGAAGCGGGCCAAGGAGAAGGTCCTCCGGGAGAAGCATCGTCGTACGGAAATCTTGAAAAATCGGAGGGTCAACGAAATTTAAAGGACTAAGCGGCCTTGCCATTAAAGGTCAGGATGAACTTGGTTCCCCCCGGGAGGGAATGACGATTTAAGTTCCAGTGCTGGGAATGGGCCAGCTCGCGGGCCAATTTCAAGCCCTTTCCGCTGGTCCCTCCTTCCCCCGCCTGACGTTTGGCCCTCCGGGAAAATCCACCGGCGTTGTCTAGGACTTCCAGGCGGCTCTCGGTCAGCCGGATGGTCACCAACGGATTTCTGGTGCCCCGAGACGAGGCGACCCGAAGCGCATTTCGGGTGAGATCACTCGCAATAATCCCGGTTACGAGACCCTCCCCTCGGGAGAAGGAAGGAAACCCTGACTGACCAAGAACCACCGAGGCCCCTTCCGGCAGGAGCCGTTGCGGGATCCAGCTGACCGGGCCTCCCTGCCGATGGGGTGACAGCACAAAGTCGAGCAGCAACCCAAGATTGTGGGCACTTCGTTTGGGGGCCTCTTGAAAATGGGTGAGTAATTCACCCCCTTTTTTGTGCTGTCGAACAATCCTTTGCATCGTCATGGCCAGAGGGCTCAATTCGTTCCCCATCTCGTGTTCCAAGGCCTCAAAAATGACCCGGTGGGAACTGCGCCGCTGGGGTCCCTGGTACGCTTCAAAACAGTAAAATGCCTCTTTCCATTCTTGGCGGAGCCGGGAGAAGAGGCCATCGATCCGTCCCGCTTCAATGGCGAATCGCGACGGCGGCCTCTTTCCTTCATGGCCGAATCTCTCGAGGGTCCGGATGAGACTCTGTGCATCACGGACATTTCGGCTCATCCGGCGAAGGAACCTCCGTTCCTCCCCCAGGTACCAGGAGAGAGTGGGAACGCTGACATGGCGCCGGATCCGATCAAATCCGTCGTGGGACAGCTCATTTTTTGAAAAACTCTCGTTCACCTGCAACCATCCCCTGGGCGATCCACCCCAGGCATGAAAGCGTCGTTTCGTCGGAAGATGGGGAAGAAAATGGAAAAGGGCCCCGATCAGACCGGTTTCGACGCCGGCCACCGCCGCGACTTGCCATGAATCGCTTCGATAGAAGGCAAAGCCGGCGCTGGTCAAGGTATAGGCGGCCTGCATCCAGAAGCGAGAGGGGGCGAGGGAACAAAGGAGACCGGCCGCCACTTCAAGGGTGGTAAGGGCTGAATCGACTAACGCGGCACGCCGTTCCTGCTCGGATCTGGCCATCGCGAAGGAGCAACCGATCCTCATAACCGCCGGGATGCCACCCCCTATCACGGCAGCCAAACTCCTGATCCTCCGTGTCGCATAGGGGGCACCCACCAACGAGGAGAGCCCGAGTGCCAGCCCCATCTGACCGCCGGTTTCAAGGCCGGCAGAGAGCGCCCCAGAGGGAGAAAAACCGGAAATTGCGGCAGGAGACATACCCCTTTATTATCGGCAGGGACGATGACAAGTTGCGTTATTTGTGAGAGCGGGGTATTGGAGAGATATGGACAAGTCAGAAGTTGTTAAAATTATTAACGAAATCGGCACTTTTTTGGAGTTGATCGAGGAAAATCCGTTCAAGGTCCGCGCCTATTACAACGCCGCCCGGACATTGGAGGGGCACTCAGAATCGGTGGGAGAGTTGGTCAAGACCGGTCGACTGGCCGAGCTCCCCGGGTTTGGGGAGGCGCTGACCGAAAAGATCGCTACGCTCGTTACCACCGGCCGGCTGAAGTATTATGAGGATTTAAAGAAAAAGGTCCCGGCAGGTCTACTGGAGATGTTGAAGATCCCGGGGCTCGGCCCCAAAAAGGCAAGGGCGCTCTATGAAGGGCTCAAGATCGATTCGATCAAGAAGCTCAAGAAGGCGTGTGAGGAAAAACGGCTGGAAAAACTGGAGGGGTTTGGCGAAAAAACCGAGCAAAAGCTCCTCGAGGGGATTGCCCATTTGCAAAAATATGCGGAGCGGCACCGTTTTGATGAGGCGCTCGCGGCCGCGATCCCGATCCTGCAACGGCTGAAAAAGAACCCCTCCGTAATTCGTGCTGAATTGGGCGGCTCCCTCCGCCGGCACCGGGAAACAATCGGGGATATCGATATCCTCGCCAGCTCCAAAAATCCATCGGCGGTCATGCAATCGTTCGTTTCATCCCCGGAGGTTGAGACCGTCATTGCCCATGGGGAGACCAAGAGTTCCGTCACGCTGAAAGAGACCGGCTTCCAGATCGACCTGCGGGTCGTCTCGGGCAACGAATTTCCCTACGCCCTGCATTATTTTACCGGGAGCAAGGAGCACAACACCCAGCTGCGCGGTCGGGCCAAGGAGATGGGGTTTAAATTAAACGAATATGGTCTCTTCAGGGAGGGGAAAAAAGAGACGCTCGTTCCCTGCAAGGATGAGGGGGAAATCTTCTCTCGCTTGAAACTTTCCTATATTCCGCCGGAAATCCGCGAGGGGATGGGGGAGATTGAGGCGGCGGCGAACGGGGAACTGCCTCATCTGGTAGAGGAGAAAGATATCCGCGGCGTCTTTCATCTGCATTCCGACTGGAGTGACGGGCCCGCCTCGATGGAGGCGATGGTGGCCGAGGCGGAACGATTGGGGCTCGAATACGTGGGTCTCTCGGATCACAGCCAGTCGGCCTACTACGCCGGCGGCCTCAAGCCGGCGCGTCTCAAGGAACAGGAAAAAGAGATCGAACGATTGCGAAAGAAATTCAAGATCCACATCTTTTGGGGGACCGAATCGGATATCCTGCCGGATGGTTCGCTCGACTATCCCGATTCCGTTCTGGAACGGTTTGCCTTTGTGATCGCTTCCATCCATTCCTCCTTCACGATGCCGGAACCCGAGATGACCGGCCGGATCATCAAGGCGCTGAAGAACCGGCATACCACGATGCTGGGGCATTCGACCGGCCGACTCCTCCTCCAACGGGAGGGGTATGCGGTTGATCTCAGAAAAGTGATCGACGCCGCCGCTGATTATGGGAAGATGATTGAGTTGAATGCCAATCCGCATCGCTTTGACCTGGATTGGCGACTGGGTCCTTATGCCAAAGAAAAGCGGGTCAGGATCTCGATCAATCCGGATGCCCATGCCGTCACGGGAATCGCCGACTACACGTTGGGGGTTGGAATAGCGCGCAAGGGGTGGTTCACCAAGGAGGAGGTCTTTAATACCCAGTCATTGAGAGGGATCGAGAGGAGCTTCGGTTAATTCATTGGCCTCCCGCAAATAGCTGCCCAGGGCGCGATCCAGTTCCCGGGTCTGGCCGGAGATCGCAGCCTTAACCGCCTCGGCGAGGGCGGGGGTCGTCGGCCGCCGGATGATCGGGACAAAATTCTTGAGCTTCGGCTCGACGAAAACGGAAAAAATCCTCTTCACCGCCCGATCATCACAGCGAACCTCCTGCAAGGGGATCAGCCGTTCCGATAATCGGTCGGCCAGAACCGCCGCTTCGTTCAAGACCGAGGCGGTGTCCGGTTTTGGTTCCGACTCGACCGCTCCGTGAAGGTGACGGAGAAACGATTCCTCAATGAAGGCGCGGATCTTTTTTCGATCCCATGGCTTTTCAAAGAAGGCCTCGACACCGGCCCGTTGACGTGCCTCCTGTCTCAACTGGTCACTTCCATAGGCGGAGAGAATCGCCCGAACCGATTGCGGCGATGCCGCTTTGGCTTGGATCAGGAAATCGACCCCGGTCACTTCCGGCATATTGTGATCGGAGATAACAAGAAAGATGTCATGTTCCTTGAGGACGGTCAGTGCCTCTTCCGCCGAGGCGGCGGTCAAGACCAGCCAATTGCCGCGAAATGATCGTTCAAAGAGGAGCCGGTGGGACGGCTGATCATCGACATAGAGGATAGTTGCCTCGGTCTGGGAGATCCCTTCCACACCCTTATCATCGGCAATCATGGGGGATAAGTTGCTACAAAAGAAAAATTAAGAAAACTTCAATGTTTTCAGGAAGTTCTGAAAGGGGCGGAAGTAGATATCAAATTGCTCCGCCGGAAAACTGCCGGTCAGATTAACCGCAATCTGGCCTTTCAACAGGGTCACCTGGACCTGTTTGACCATCTGTCCCGGTTTGATATCGGGGGGCGGCCCCCCTCCTTGCGCCAGGATCTGCTTCATCGCCGAGACATCCCAGGTACAGACCATCAGCATCCCGCGGACCCCACCGACGACAATTTCGCGCTCGTCGGTGATTTTAAAATCACGGATCCCCCGCTTCAGGATCGATTCCTTGATCTTCTGAAAATACGATTTAAGCTCCATCGGTTGGGGGAGGGTCTCCTTGGTCAGGATGATGTTCGGCTTGACGTTTTTGTCCGGGGACGGAATGGTAAAGGTGATCATCCCCTGATCCTGCCAACTGGGAGGGATTTCAGCTTCCAGATCGTTCAACAGGATCTTCGGCATCGGGGAAAAATTAGCATCGTTTGAGGCCAAAGTAAATGTTTAGTTTTACGGTCAACCGGGAAGATTCGGAAAAAAGACTCGACCTTTTTTTAAAGGAGAGGAGTCGGCTCTCCCGGAAAAAAATCAAGGCGTTGATCGATCAAGGGCTGGTCTTTGTCAATCAACGCAAGGTGGTGATCGCCTCCTGGAAAATGGAACCGGGGAGGGTGGTTGAGATCCGTGACCAACAGGAACTCCGCCATCCCGCCGCTCTTCAGCAATTCTTAAAGGTTGTTTACGAGGACAAAGACCTCCTGGTGGTGGAAAAGGAGGCGGGGGTGCTGTGTGAACTCAGCCCGATCGCCACGCGGCCCACGATGATCGAGATCATCAATGCCTACTTTAAGAAAAAACAGCCCCATCTGAAGGGGCATTATTTGGGACCGGTCCACCGGCTCGATCAAGAAACCTCGGGATTGATGGTCTACTCTAAAACCAAAGAGGCGAACAAGATCACGGAACAGTTTAAACGGCATACGATCAAACGAAGGTATTTGGCGATTGTCGAGGGGCCTGTTGCCAAGCAGGAAGGCAAAATTGAGGGGTATCTGCAAAAGAGTGATCTGCTGAAGGGGGGACAAAAGGTAAAACCGTCAACCGCCGCCTCCGGTCAAAAGGCGGTGACCCACTGGAGGCTGCTGGAACGCTACGGCACCGCCTCGCTCCTGGAGGTGACACTCAATACCGGACGGACCCACCAGATCCGGGTCCAAATGGCCTCAATCGGTCATCCGGTCATGGGCGACAAGATCTATGGGGAGAGGGCAGTCTCTTTTCCGCGGCAGGCGCTTCATGCCAACCTCTTGGGATTCCGTCACCCGATCACCGGCAAGAAGATGGAGTTCGAGTCACAACTGCCGCGGGATTTGAGACGTCTGGTCAACCGCCTTCGAGTCCGGGGTTAATCGCCGACAATCAGCATGGTGTCGATCACGCCAGTCAGACTGCTGTTGACCGAAAGGTTTCCGGTCGCGAAATCATAACTCCCAAAGACATAGCTGTTGTCCGAGAAGCGGAGCCCATTAACCAGTAACCGGTCGGTCCCCGCGGTCGGGTCGACCGCCACCTCGTACATCTCGACCCCGGAGACCAGCGTCGAGACCGTCGCGTTCCCATCCGCATCGAACGAGACCCCTTTGAGCGCGTAGACTCCGTCCTCGACCGCGCTGAAAACGATCCGGCTCCCGACCGCC
>CAYYFU010000070.1:0-7505 GCA_964471095.1 uncultured Pseudomonadota bacterium | reverse complement strand
GCGGTCTTCCCGGAAAAAGGTCTCGGACAGCTTGAGTTCTCCGCCCGCAATCTTCGGGGAAAGTTTGACGAGCAGGTTGTGACGCCCAAACTCGTTGTTCTGTCGCGTTGCCGTGGTGTCATCGGCCGGGTTGAACGGGGTCCCGTTGTCCTGCTCAAAGGAAAAATCGCCGTCACTCCGTTGTTGACGGTAGTCGATCAGGAAAGAAGTTGAGTTGTGTGACGAGGAATGGAAAATGCCGGTCTCCCAGGTCTGAAACGATCCGTAGGAGCCGGTCAGTCGAGTGGTTCTCGCCTGGGATTTCTCCCGGGTCCAGATCATCACCGCCCCCCCTAAGGCGCTGGTGCCGAATCGCGCCGGGACCGCGCCCGGGTAGATCTCGATTTTTTCGATCGATTCCGGGGGGATCGTGGCCAGATTGACCCCTCCCCCTTCGGCGGGATTCAGCAAGATTCCATCGACAAAAATAGCGACCTGATCGGTCGTGGAACCGCGCAGTGAGACGGTGGTGAAATCATCCAAACCCCCATATTGCCGGATCTGGACCCCACCCCTCTGCTGAAGAATTTCGGGCAGGGAACTCCTTCTTCCCGCAAACTCTGATTTGGAAATCACGGTCGTAAAAAGGGAGACGTCAGAAGTTGGCTGGACCGGAACGGGACGAGACGGGGCGACCAGAATCTCCCCCAAGGAGTTCTCTCCCCCCCAAAGGGAAATCGGGCTGAGCAAGAGAAACAGGGCTAGAAAAAAAGCGGACACTCGGCTCTCCCTCCTCGGGGAAATGCGTGGGAAGGTCTCTGACTCATGGTCTTTAAGGGACCATTCACAGTGGCGGGACCGTGGGGGATTTGCACCCCCTTCCCTTGAAACCCACGCGTACCTTGCCTAGCTAACAGAGCGGTTCCCCGCTTGTCAACCAGGGGAGGGGTTTTCGCTTGACAAACTTTTCCAATATGACCTAATCTCCAAAAATTTCAGGGAGTTAATCACTATGTCAGGAATCCGAGTTCGGGAAGGTGAATCTTTCGAAAGTGCCTTGCGGCGGTTCAAGCGATCCTGTGAAAAGGCCGGGATTTTGACCGAGCTCCGCAAACGAGAGCATTATGAGAAACCCTCCGTGAAACGAAAAAAGAAACAGATCGCCGCACGAAAGCGGGCATTGAAGAAATACCGAAGAGAGGGTTAATCAGGCATGTCGATTCTGGAAGGTCTGAAGAAGGCCGCGGTTGAGGCCGCCAAGGCGAGGGATCAAGTCAAGCTGGATACCTTAAGGATGGCCACCTCGGCGATCCACTACAAAAAGATTGAAAAGCGGGCGCCACTCGACGAGGTCGAGATGCAGGGAGTGCTGGTCTCCCTCTGCAAGCAGCGCCGCGAATCGATTGAGTTGTTTGAAAAAGGGGGACGGGCCGAACTGGCCGCCAAGGAAAAGAGGGAGCTGGGAATTCTACTTTCTTTTTTGCCGACGCAACTGGGTCCTGCCGAGATCCGAAAAAAGGCGGAAGAAGTCATTCAATCGCTGGGGGCGAAGTCTCCCCAGGAAATGGGAAAGGTGATGAAGGCCTTGATGAAGGAATTGGCCGGTCAAGCCGATGGCTCAGTTGTTAGCTCGGTCGTCCGCGATTTGCTAAAGTAGTTGAGCTTGGATTTTTTAGGTAATTTTTGATTGATTCGATGGGGGGTATGCCGTTTATTCCTGATGAGGAAATTGAAAAGGTGCGCCAGGCGTCCGACATCGTCCTGGTGATCGGTGAAAAACTGCCCCTCAAAAAGGCCGGCCGGCTCTTTAAGGCGCTCTGTCCCTTTCATACCGAAAAGACCCCCTCCTTTATCGTGAATCCGGAACGACAGATCTTTCACTGCTTTGGTTGCCAGGAGGGGGGGAACGTTTTTACCTTTCTGATGAAGCATGACGGTCTGGAGTTCCCTGAAATTGTCGAACGACTGGCGGAACGATTCGGCATTGTGCTGTCCCGGAGGGCCTCTTCGCCCGAGGCCGGTTTCCAAAAAAAATCTGAGCGGGATTTGTTTTTTCGAATCAACCAACTGGCGGCCCGTCACTTTCATGAAAATCTGCTCGATCCGGAAAAGGGGGGGAAGGGACGGGCCTATCTCGAGGAGAGAAAGATCCGTCCCGAGATTTATCGCCGTTACCCGTTGGGGTATGCGTTGGGGACCGGACGCGGTTTGTTGAACCTGCTTCGAGAAAAAAATGTCCCGCTGGACAAGGCGATTTCACTCGGTTTGTTGCGACGCGGGGAGCCAGAAACTTTTGATTTTTTTCGTGATCGTTTGATCTTCCCCGTCGTCAGCTCTGACGGGAAGATTCTTGGATTCAGCGGGCGGGCCTTGGAGTCAGAACAACAACCGAAATATCTCAATTCCCCGGACTCCCCTCTTTATAGTAAGGGAGATTCCCTGTTAGGTTTTCATTTGGCGAAGGAGTCGATTCGGGCACAAGGATCCGTTGTGATCGTGGAGGGGAATTTTGACCAGCTACGCCTCTATCAGGAAGGGGTTCCCACGACGGTCGCCCCGTTGGGGACCGCCCTCACCGAGCGCCAGATCCGGTTTCTTTCCCGTTTTGCCGATCGTTTTGTCGTCCTCTTCGATGGAGACTCCGCCGGTGAACGGGCCTCCGAACGGGCCTTGGAAACCTTTCTCCCGTTGGGGCTGATGCCGCAGGGGGTCACCCTCCCGGCCGGTGAGGACCCCGATAGCTTCGTGCTGAAAAGGGGGGTGGAGGAGCTTCAGCATAAGATCCGGACCGCCCCTTACCTCTTGGATCTCTTTATTGAAAAAGGGCTCGAGTCGGCCGGTTCGGATCCGGTGGCGATCGGCGGGGCGGTGGAGCGGATTTCGGAAAAGCTCCGGTTGATCGCCGGGGATGTCGAAAAAAGTCTTTATATCCAAAGGGTTACAGAATTAACCGGGCTTCCCTCCGCTGTGGTTTCCGCCCAATTGAGGGGTCAGAATAAAAAAAGGAGCAACTTTTCGAAGGTTTCAGGCGAAGAGAAACAACGAGTGTCGGTAGTGGAAAAGACACTTTTTGAAATTCTGCTGTCAGGAAGGATCCCCCCGGAGACCTTTTTTGCGGAGATCGCGGCAGCTGATTTTACCGAGCCTTTTTTGAGTGAGCTCTGGGAGAGGGTACGGTCGGATTTTGAAAAGAATCGTTCGCTGGAGGTTGGCCGAATGTTGAATGCGGATCTGTCACCGGCCCTCCGGCGGTTCTTGAGCGGATTAACGGTGGACGCCGAGAAGTGGGAAAATTCCTCTTCGCAAGTGGCGGAGGATTGTCTGCGGCGTTTTCGCGTCGGGCGAATGAAAGGGATTTTACAGAAGATCTCCCATGAGATCCGTGATGCGGAACGACAGCGAGATCCGGGTCGAGTTCAGGAACTTTTGGAGAAGAAAACTGCCATTCTAAAGGAGATGACGCACTTTGGCCACCGATAAGAAAGAAATAAAGGAAGTCCAGCAGCTCATTCATTTGGGGAAGGAGAAGGGCTTCCTGACTTATGAAGAGGTGAATGACGCCTTGCCGGAGGATCTCGTTTCTCCCGAGCAGTTGGATGATGTTCTCACCATGTTCGACGAAATGGAGATCGAGGTCGTTGATGATGAGGATGAGGCGAAAAGCATCAAAAAGAAAGTTTCCGGGGGGGATGCGGCCCCCGCCGAGGAAAAAGCAGCCGTTCCGGAGGAGGAAGAGAAGCCGGAGGTCGTCGAGGTTGTAGATGCGGCGGGCAAATCGACCGATCCGGTTCGGCTCTATTTGAGGAAAATGGGGTCGGTCCCGCTGCTCACCCGTGAAGGAGAAGTGGAGATCGCCAAGCGGATTGAGCAGGGGGAAGATGAGGTTTTAAGGATTCTGCTCCAAACGCCGATCGGTCTTCAGGAATTTCTGGAGATGGGCGAAAAGTTGTCCAAGAGCAAGATCCGAGTCGCGGATCTGGTGAAAGATTTTGACGATATTGAGGAGGGTCAAGGGCTCGATGAATCGGAATATCGCGCCAAAGTACTCAAGTTAATGAGCAGGATCCGAAGCGCCGCCTCCACCTACCGCCAGAAAATGGCGCGGGCCCATAATGAAAGGCTTCGCAAGGAGAATCGTGAAAAGGCCGAGCAGGAGGGAAACCAGGCGCGCGAGGAAATCATCGAATGTCTCAAGGATATCCGGCTCAACAAAAAAACCATTAATAATTTGATCAATCGTCTGGTTGCGTTGGAAGAGATGGGGGACGAGCAGGATCGCATTCAGGCGGGTGTCCGTCGCAAGCTGGGTGTGGATGCCGAACAGTTGCCCGGGTTGATCAGTCGTTACCGCCGAAGCCCCTATTTGAGGAGGAAGGTGGCTCAGGAACTCAAGATGGATGTCGAAGAGATTGATCCCTTGATTGAATCCTGTCGGCAAGCCGAGAAGAAGCGCCACGAGGCGGCGCGGGTTTTTGGAGGGGATGAAAAGCAGCTTCGCCAATGCATCCGGGACATCCGGAGGGCGGAGGCGTTTGCCGAAAGGGCCAAGAGTGAGCTTGTGGAGGCGAATCTCCGTCTGGTGGTCAGCATTGCAAAAAAATACACCAATCGCGGGCTTCAGTTTTTGGATCTGATTCAGGAAGGAAATATCGGGTTGATGAAGGCGGTGGACAAGTTCGAATACAAAAGAGGGTACAAATTCAGCACCTATGCGACCTGGTGGATTCGGCAGGCGATCACCCGGGCGATTGCGGATCAGGCACGAACCATCCGTATCCCCGTTCATATGATCGAGACGATCAATAAGCTGGTTCGGACCTCCCGCTATCTGGTTCAGGATCTCGGTCGTGAGCCGACCCCGGAAGAGATCGCCGAAAAAATGGAGTTGCCGTTGGAGAAGGTGCGCAAGGTCCTCCGGATTGCCAAGGAACCGATTTCCCTGGAAACGCCGATTGGTGAGGAAGAGGACAGCCATTTAGGTGATTTTATCGAGGACAAGTCGATCCCGACCCCTTCCGAGGCGGTAACCGGTTTTAACCTGGCGGAACAAACCCAGCGGGTATTGGCCACCTTGACGCCTCGCGAAGAAAAGGTATTAAGGATGCGGTTTGGGATCGGCGAAAAGTCGGATCATACCTTGGAGGAAGTGGGGCGGAATTTTTCCGTGACGCGCGAACGGATTCGTCAGATTGAAGCGAAGGCGCTCCGCAAGCTCCGTCATCCGAGCCGCGCCAAACGGTTGAGGAGTTTTGTGGATTAGGGCCTGTAGCTCAATTGGCAGAGCCCCCGGCTCATAACCGGGTCGTTGGAGGTTCGACTCCTCCCGGGCCCACTAAAGGATTAACCAGGCGCAAAGCGCCGTTGAAGGGGAGGCTCGATCCGGCTTTGCCGGTCGAGGGGGCGACGCGAGCCCCTATTAACGATGATTCAAGATCAACTTCGAAAACTTTACGAATTGAGTGTGCTGGATCTCAAGATTGAGGAGATCCATCGGCAAGTAGCCCATGCGCCGGAACGGCGCCAGGAACTCCAGTTGAGCCTGGAGGAGACCCAGCGAACCCTGGCAGCGCAAAAGGAGCGATTGGACGTCTTGGAAAAGGAGAAACGTAGTCTGGACGAAGATCGATTGCTTTACGAATCACGTCTCAAGGAGTTTCAGGGGAAGGTGAACCTCCTCAAGACGCAGCGGGAGTACCAAGCCGCCTTGAAGGAAATCGCCGAGACAAAGAAAATGAACCAGGAACTCCAGGGAAAAATTCAGATCCTGCTGGCCGAGCTTGAACCGTTAAAAAAACAGGTGGAGGAGGGAACCGCTCAATGGAGTGAGATCGAGACCAAGGCGACGGAGGAAAGCAAGGCGCTCGACGATGAGGAAAAAAGGGTGGAAGGGGAATCAGAAGATTTTCGGAAACAGCGCGAGGTGATCCGCGTTCAGATTGATGCCCAGTGGTTGGCCCATTACGACCGCCTTCAGAAACATCGTATGGATGCGGTCGCTCATGTTGTCGGCGGGATCTGCCAAGGATGTCATATGAAAATTCCGCCCCAACTCTACATTGAGGTCCAGAGGTACCGGACCGTTCACACCTGTCCGTCGTGTCAAAGAATTCTTTATCTTCCAGGAGGAACGTCATGAAGATCCAGTCGATCCCGAAAGAGCTGTTGGCGGAGATTCTCCACTATATGGCTGATGACGAGTCTCTGGAGGGACTCGGGAAAGTGATTGGAGAGGTCGCCCTTCTTGAAGATGTCCGGGCGGCCTTGCGGGAACTGGCGGTGCAGCTGGCGAAACAGGTTGATCAGCAAAAGGAAGAGGGGACCTTGGTCTATCCGAACAATCTTTCTGCTTCGGCTCGTGCCCTTTTATCCTCACTCTCCCCTACCGAAGAGCGACGGTTACTGAAGTCATTCGGCTATCCGGATCTTTAATGCCCTCTTCTTATCGTCTTTATACCGATGGCGCCGCTCGCGGGAATCCTGGGCCCGCCGGGGCGGGGGCGGTCTTGTGTGAGGCCGACGGAAGAATTATCGAGGAACTGTCTGAGTATCTTGGTGAGACAACGAATAACGTTGCCGAATACCGCGCCCTTCTGTTGGGTCTCAACAAGGCGATTCATCTGGGGGCGGATGAGATTGAGGTGTTGGCCGATTCGGAACTGATGGTCCGGCAGCTGTTGGGAAAATATCGGGTTAAAAACGAGGGGTTGAAGCCGCTTTTTCAGGAGGCGGTTCGCCTGTTGAAAAAGTTCAGGAAATATTCTATAAAGCATATCGACCGCGAGATGAACAGCGATGCGGATCGAATGGCGAATCGCGCGATTGACGAGCGGTACTGATCTTTGAAAATAGTTGATCGAAAATAGAGGGAAATTTTGCTATTGCAAAATTTCGGAAGCCGGTCGGATGACCGCCCCGCCACTGGCGGGGAGGAAAGTCCGGGCTCCACAGGGTGGCGTACAGGCTAACGGCCTGACGGGGCAACTCGATGGAAAGTGCCACAGAGACGAGTCTTGGGCGTCGTTCTCCGGAGTGACGCTTAAGGGTGAAACGCGGCAAACCCTACGCGGAGCAAGATCAAGTAGGTGCTATTTGGTCCATCGTGAGGTGGACCGGCAACCGGCCCGGTTGCTGCCCCTGTCGTCAGATGGGGGGTATCGGGGAGGAGAGCGGTATCTCCCCCCGATTCAAGCGAGCATCTGGCTTTGCCAGTGCGAGCGAATAGCATGGGTCGATCGCTAGAGGTGGGCAGTAATGTCCATCCCAGAGGAATGGTCATCCTCACCGCCGCGAGGCGGGGAGACAGAACCCGGCTTACAGACCGGCTTCCGAAAATTTTGCGGGTGCAAAATTTTCCCTTGCGGGTGAGGGGGGTCAGCAGTCGGCCAAATTGGTTGCGCCTTTTTTTTCATTTCTGACAAAGGATCTAAAATCTCGCCCCTCTAACCAGCCCCGAAGGGGCGTTGAGGGGGTGGCTCCATCGGGCTTTGCCCGTGGAGGGGGCGACCTGCCTGCCGGCAGGCACGGCG
>CAYYFU010000069.1:0-7505 GCA_964471095.1 uncultured Pseudomonadota bacterium | reverse complement strand
TTTCGGCGCCGAGGAGGAGTGCCAGTTCTGCGACATCAATCACAACTACCGCCAGCAAAAGGGGGTCGGGCGCCCCTACACCGGGATCAAGACGCCGGGAGAGATCGTCGAGGCACTACAGATTATTCACGACAACGATCCCGACAAGACGAGTCATTGTTATACCGTCACCGGTGGGTCGGTGACCGATAAGCTGAATGGAATGGGGGAGGCGGAGTTCTACGCCCAGTACGCCCGTGCGATCGAGTCAAAATTCCCCGGCCGCTGGCTCGGCAAGGTGGTGGTGCAGGCATTGCCGCTGGATGAGGTCCGGATTCTCAAGGAGGCCGGTTACCGTGTTTATCACCCGAACTACGAGGTCTGGGACAAGCGCCTCTTTACTAAACTTTGCCCGGGAAAAACAAGATACATCGGTCGAGACGAATGGATCAAAAGGATCCTCGATGCCGCCGAGACCTTCGGTCCTTCCAACGTGATCCCGAATTTTGTCGCGGGGGTCGAGATGTCCCGGCCGCACGGTTTTCAATCGGTGGACGAGGCGATCGTCTCAACCGGAGAGGGGCTGGAATTCTTCATGTCGAAGGGGATCGTGCCCCGTTTCACCGTCTGGTGTGTCGAACCGAATACCGTCCTGGAAAAAACCAACCCGGCACCACCGCCGCTCGAATATTACCTCCGGCTCCTGCAGGTCTATCGCGAGACCTTCCACAAATACAAACTCCCGATCCCCCCCGGCTACGGCGAGGCCGGCGTCGGCAAGGCGGTCTTCTCGGTCAGCGCGTTTATGGAGGTGATTTAAAGATGATTAGGTGAAACGGCTAAACTTGGCACGCAGCCTTTGGGCTGTAGCGCAGGATACGTCATCTCCTAGAAATTCGAGGATCTCAATCACCCGCCCCACAAGATTACGGTAGGGATCGATGCCGAATAGCAGAGCCAATTGTCTAATCGGGTCAACACCCCCTGGAACCTGTCTTGGATTTTCAAGAAGCGATAGAAATTGCCCCGCCGTATCCCTAAGGAAGTTTATCTCCCCAGTATGGAGAGTCACTGCCTCCCTCGCCATGCTGAGCTCCGCATTCTGACACAAGACCCGCATCATCATTGCATGAGCCTGCCTCGGGGTATCCCCAGCAAGTCGAAAGCACCCTACCGCCTCCTCCAGGTCGGTTCCCTTTACGAGGAGGTCCCCTGCCTGGACAAAAATCGGTCTCGCCCCCGCTTCATCCCCCGCCGCCTTCAGCGCCAGGGCGGCATTCCTTAATAAAATTGGTTTTTCATACTTCGTCGCCGCCGCTGCCCTTCCTTGAAGTCTTTCAGCACATTGTCTCAACAGTCTCTGACAGGAGGGATCAACCTCAACTGCCCTTGCAAAGTCAGGTTCCGGAGATCTGTAGATTTGGCGCTCACCATCGGCGATCAGGCATCGGGCGGCATCGGCTGGACTCCCCAGTTCGAGATACTGATCAACAGCCATACTAAACCATCCTTTTGCTTCACAATCTCGGGCATCTGCCAATTTGCGATTCTTGTCGCGATCCTTGAGGAGTCGGCGGCATTTCTCGGCATCCCCCGGCATCCCCAGCTCGTCAAACTTCTCAGCAGCCATCTCAAACAATCCCTTCGCCTCGTAACCTCGTGCCTCTGTCAATCGAAGATCCTTGAGGGCGGCAAGACATCTATCAGCCTCCTCAAACATCCCGAGCTCACGATAACGTTCAGCCGCCAGCTCGAGGCGTCCCTCTCTTTCCCACCGTTGAGCCCATGCAAGTTTCCATTCCGCTGTGTTAGGCACTTGGCGGGCCGCCTCTTCATGCAATCGGGCCTGACGTCGATAAGACTCGGCCCTCCTCTCATCCCCGGCCAATTGATAGAGAAGCTGCCTCCGCCGTAAAACCGTTGCCACCTCACTGTGGCTGACCCCTTCCGGCAACAACCGTCCCGCCTCAACCCATAGGAGTCTTTCTCCAACCGTTCCCATTTCGGCAACCTGCCGGTATAGGCTGGATGCCGTTGCCGGATCTCCTTCGGCCCAGAGTCGTCCCGCCGTCTCTATTTGAGAGCAGGCCTCCCCCTCCAAGATCAAATCAGAATTTTTTCCGATGATTCGATGCACGGTCCGGAACATCGCCTCACCCAAGGCGATATCGATCAGGATCTCGGTTGGGTCAAAGAGGTGGGAAAGAGTCCGATCATCAACGACCGATTCAGCCCCTCTAAAAATCCCCCCCTCGATGCAATTGACAAAAACCCTTTGTTTAACCCCTCCCCAACCTCCCTTGTCCACTGCCGTCATGAATCTTGCGAAACGGACCAACTGATCCCCACCGACCTGAATCCCCTTGGCGGCGCTCGTGGCGATCCCACCCAGACCACCGGTCATCGCGCTGAGCGCCCCGGTCGCGAGGACCGCCCCCCATTTCAGGCCGGCCTGACCGTCAAAGAACCTCTGGGCAAACGCCTCACCAGACCCCCCACCAAGACCGGCCCCAAGCGCCATCCAAAAGATCTTGGCCCCGAGGGGAACAGAGCCTGGTAAACAACCGTAGAGGGTTGTCATTAAAAAACTGCCGACAATCGGGAGCGCACCATGTCCGACGAGTGAGAGGGCCATTTGTCCCAACTGGAGGTCTTTGAATTGACTCAGGTCGAAACCAGCGGTGGTAATTGGCGAATTGGTCGACCCCGCAGTCGCTAATTGAAGAGGTCCACGCGGCGAAGTCGGTGGAAATACCGGTTGATACGGTGGTGATGGTCTATCGACCACAAGGGGCGGTGGCATACGACCTGATTATCGGTTATTTGCGGAAAAAGTTGCGGGCTATATGCAGACCCGGATTTTTAAGTAACTGCTTGATTTTATTTAGAATATTTGATGAAACTTTAACTGGCTTGGCGGTCTTTTTGGTCAGTGCGTTTATGGAGGTGATTTCGGTTGACAGCTAGAATATATATTCTATAATAAAGAATATGACCAAGTCCGGGTACCCCCGCGTTGCGGGGGTGGACGCGGAAATGGTTGGAGCCGGAGGCGGAAACCATGAAAACGAGCCTCGTGATTGACGACCGGATTTTTCGGGAGGCCCAACGGGATTCCCGGGCCAAAGGGAAGACGATCAGCGAGACCATCAGCCATTGGGCGCGGGTCGGGTGGGAGACCTTAAGGCAGGCCAAAAAAACCAATCAGCCATTCAAGGCCGCCGATCTTGGCGGTCCGGCACAGGTTGATTTGACCTCCCGCCGCGACTGGATAGACTCGCTCGACCGATGATCGCGCTCGACACCAACATCCTTGTCGACCTGCTGGTCAGGTCCCAGCCGAATCATAAAAAGGTTGCCGATTGGCTCGATGGATTGGGAGAACCGATCGCAACAACGGCGGTCTCCGTGGGAGAACTGCTGCGGCTCCTGACCCACCCGCGGGTCTTCCCTTCCCCGCTCAACCTCTCTCAAGCGGTCGAGTTGTGGGATAATTTTGCGAAGAGATATAAACTCGGGATCCTGCCGGAAGAAGAGGAATGGTGGCTCGCACTGAAAAACCTGGCCCCCTCCATCCGCGGCAACGAGATCTTCGACGCCCGGATCGCCCTCTGCCTCAAATTCAATGGCGTCAAAGAGATCGCCACCTACGACAGCGATTTTAAGAAATATCCGTTCCTAAAGATCGTGGAAATTTAACGCGGTCTTCTCGGTCAGCGCGTTTATGGATGTCTTGAACTCCCCTCTCCCCTCGCGGGAGAGGGGCCGGGGGTGAGGGGAAGCCGCTTCACCGGCTCGATCCCCGCCTCCCTCACCCACCCCAACACCTTCTCGACCTCCCGTTCGATCTTCGCCCCGGCGAGTTGCGTCACCTGATCCTCCAGCGGGATGTCAAAGTCATGCGCCCCGGAGGTCAAGGCGAGCGGCCCTTTGTCGTGCTGGGTTAGAAACGACGCCCGGATCACCGGGATGTTGTCCAGATAAAGGCGGCTAATCGCGAGCGTTCTCAAGTAGTCATCATTATCGGCGACCTTGCCGCCGAGCACGGTGTTCTGAGGTTGATAAGTCCATAAGAGGAAACTGGCGAAGCCACCAGTGGCCAAGCCGCCGGTCTTGTCTTGAAGTTCACGGATCACCCGGAGATGGTCTATCCTATCACGGATGGTTTCACCGAATCCGATCACCATCGTCGCAGTCGTCCCGAACCCCAACCGCTGTGCCAATTCCATCCCGTCCAGATATTCCTTAACGGTATATTTTTTGGGCGAGAGTTTCTTCCGCCACTCATCGGTCAGGATCTCCGCCCCGCCGCCGGGGATCCACCGGAGGCCAGCATCTTTCAGACGAACCAACGCCTCCTCCAGCGAGATCCGCGAGGAACGCGCGATAAAGATCACCTCGACAATCGTCGGTCCATAGATCTCGATCGTATCGCCGTATCGCTTCCGCACCGCCCGGAACAGATTTTCATAATGATCAATCCTGAGTTTCGGGTTAAACCCCCCTTCCATCGCGACGACCGACCCCCCGACCTTTTTCAGGGCGTCAATCTTTTCAAAGATCTGGTCGTTCGAAAGGAGATACGCCTCGGAATCATTCGGTCGGCGATAGAAGGCGCAATAGGAACAATCAGCGACACAGACGTTCGTGTAGCTGACGATCCGCATGATGATGTACGACGCCTTGCCGTCGGGGTAATGCCGGCACCTCGCTTCATGGGCAGAGGCACGGAGGGTTGTCAGATTTTCCCCTGTCATTTCAATAGCTTGTCTGTAGGAAATCCGCGCCATCCGGCACCTCTAGCACCCCCTAAAAAGTGGCGCAACTTATTAGGAAATCGGACGAAAAAAGAAGGGTGACATCCCCCACGCAGGATCAAGCGGTCCGGAGGCTGGCGGAGGACGCCGGCAATGTCGCCGCGAGTCTTCTCTGCCCCGTACTCACCCCCGCCTGGTATTTCGGGCAGGCGGTCTATGAGGTTGCAAGAAATTCGGAAGGGCGCGCCGATTCCTTCCTCCGGGAGGCCCCGCGGCTCGCCTTTGGATTCTTGAACATCCTCCCTTCTGTGGCAACCACCACCTTTGTGACGCCGGAGATCCTTGCGGGGCTCGCCAAAAGGATTTCCAAAAAAAATCCCGACTCGCTGCTCGCCGTCCTGCTGAACAGGTCCGCGGCGGGTCGCTTCAAGCAATCCTCCGCCCTGCTGGTTTCGCCGGTCTTCGGATGGCTGTACCGCTTCATCTCTCACCCGGTGGTTGCGGCCTCCCTGCTGGGTCTCTCCGTGGTGACGGGGGCACTGCATCTCTACCAAGGCACCCAGGAATTCAGGGAGGGAAAAAGCGATCGCCTCACCTACGCCTGCACCCTGGCCAGCGCCTTCCTGCTCTATACGCCGACCTTCCTGTTCAATACCTTCCCCGGCACGCCGAGACATACGGTGACCCGTAATTCCGAAGCCGACCGGATCGATGTCCGGTTCGAATCGCCGAGAAAATTGACCCTCCATGAGGGTCCGCAATGGAATTTCTGGCTGAGCGTCGCGCGAGGGATGAGGAGAATATTCTATCATCACGCCCCTCGTTGTCTCTGGGCCTTTCAACCCGAAGGCCGGAACGTCCGGCTCGCCCTGCAGGAGCGGATGGCGATGGAGACGTCGGTCATGCATCTGACCGGGCTTGAAACCTTCTCTGTGCGCGGCGGTCGGCATCTCACGACGGCGGTCCAGTCGGCCTCTGAACAAGGCGTTGCCGTCCAGGTGATGCAGCTCGTTCATGATCGTCTGACCAATTTTGTCGAGATTCCGCTTGCCGCGGAGCTCTCCGGCCACCTCCAAAGACTGATGATGAAACCCTCGCTGGGAGAAATGCGGCTCCTGAGCCTCGCTGGAAGCGAAACCCTGGGGCACCAGTTGATGCTGAATGTCCCCAAAAATACCGCGGCAACGGCAAACAACTTGCTGGCGGGGCTGGGCCTTTATTACAACCAGGGAATTTTCGAAGCCCAAGGGGTTTTTGTTGCCTATGTCCGCACCGTCGGCCGGAATCTGGCGGCTAACCTTCGCGGGACAAAATATGTCCGAACCGCACAAGGGATCGTCCGTCGGGCCAACGTCTTGATGGGACCCGACGCGCCGAATGTCATCTATCTCCCCTACCTGCCGCCGTATCAGGCGGCTCTTCAGGCGGCCGCCATCAAAGGGGACACCCTGCTGGTGCACTCAACCCTCGCCACAACTTACCGTGAAGGACAGCTCCGCGGCGTTGAAGTCGAGTATTTCCCCGCCCTCTCGGCCAGGGAGTGGTTCCCGCAAGGAACGGGGACGATGGATGCCGCCGCGGCCCGACTCCACGCCGAGGTCACAAAGCGGTTGATTGACAACTGGTTCCCCAATAACCCGTTGATTCGGGAGGTCCGGCTCGTGAATTACCCCGTCCCAAAACACCGGGAAAGAGTGGTTGATTTCAGTGTACGGGAAGGCCAAAGATCCTGAAATGCTCCTCACCGCCCGCTGGGTTCTGCCGGTCGTGACCCCCCCGCTCAAGGATGGCGCGATCCTGATCGAAGGCGACACAATCCGCGAGATCGGGACCCGTAAGTGGTTCGCCAAAAAGGACGTTGCCGACGTTGTGGATCTGGGGGATTCGATCCTGATCCCCGGGCTGGTGAATGCCCATTGTCATCTCGACCTCACCCCCCTACCCCCTCTCCTTATTAAAGAGAGGGGGAGGAAATCATTTACAGCCTGGGTCACAACCCTCCAGCAAGAGCACCTGAAATTATCGGTAGAAAAGATCCGAGGGGGAATTCAGAGAGGGATTGAAGAACTGATCCGCGGGGGAACGACAACACTGGTGGATCACCGAAGCCCTGACACAGGAATCATCGAGACCCCTTTCCGGGAAACAGTAATCTGGGAGATCTTGGGGGCCTCGGAGGAAAAGGCCCGGCCCTCGCTCGCCGCGGCCCGAAAGCGGCTTGAAGATTACGATGACGATCGGCCTGGTTACCTTTCGCCGCATTCATTGTATGCAGTACACCCGACCGTTCTGAATGAGATCCTCCCCCCTCTTATGTCAATTCACCTCCTCGAATCCGAGGAGGAGGACCGCTTCTTCCGCCATGGCACCGGCCCGCTTGCCGATCTGGTAAAGGAGCGGGGCGGCATCGTACCGTTTTCAGAAAAATCGCCGGTCCGCTGGCTCCGGAAAAAAGGCCACCTCCATGAAGGGCTGTTGATTGTCCATGGAAACTATCTCACCAACGAGGAAACCGGCCTCTTGCGCAGAGCCGGCGTCACGGTTATACACTGCCCGGAGAGCGCGCGGTATTTCGGTCACCGGCGGCTCCCGATCCAGTCGCTCTTCTACAACGACGTGCCGATCGCGATCGGGACCGACAGCCGGGCCTCGAGCGACTCGCTCAGCATGCTCCGGCAGATGCGGGTCATGAAGGAGAATTATCCCACGCTCGGCGAGGAGGATTTGCTGAAGATGGCGACCTTTAATGGGGCCAAGGCGCTCGGGCTG
>CAYYFU010000068.1:0-7554 GCA_964471095.1 uncultured Pseudomonadota bacterium | reverse complement strand
AGTGGATTTGGCGCTATCCGCCTTCGCCGTGGGCTTCGGCGTGACGCAGTAGAACTGGAACCCGTCCTTCCAGAGGCGGTTCTGCGTCTGCTTCACCCGGTTCCACGGCATCTTGATATTACGAACGTGACGCGCCTCCGGCTCCATCTCGTCCGGTGCAATCCCATAATCCTCTGGACGAATGAGCGGATTCGATGAAACGATCGCGTTCGGGAGGTACGGCGTCGCCTCCGGCCCCTCGCGATGGACGATAAAGTTCTCGCCGTACTCGATCGCCTCCGGGATGTCGCAGTAGCTGTTCAACCGTCCCGTGTCGGTAAAGAACGGTTTGTCCTCATGGATCTGTTCCCAAAACGGGATCCGCGGATAGGTCCTGAACAGGATCAGGCAGGCGCCCGGCTCGCCGTATTTTCCGGCAATGATGTCGTCAAAGCGATAGCCGTTGAGTGTGGAGGAGGCATCGAGGAGCCGCTGGATATAAACCTCGGTCTTTCCGTTCAGCGCAAATTTCCAGTAATCCTCAAACCGTTTGTCATTCAGGATCTCCCCTAACCGCTTGGCGACCCCCGCCAGGATCTGGACATCGTCTTTGGTGTTGAGAGGGGGCTTCAGCGATCCCTTCCAGATCTGGAGGAACGGGTTCGAACAGGAACAGGTCACCTCGTAATTCTCGATCTCCGCCCACCAGCTGGCCGGAAACGCGAGGTCGCAGTATTCGATCGTCCCGTTCAGCTCGATGTCGGTCACCGCGATCATGTTGCAGGTCGGAAGGACGTTCTTGATCACCTGATACGCCCACTTTGAATTGTTGATATGATTGACGTTGGTGAACCACATCCCCTTGGTCGGGGTCGGCATATGGGTCTTGCCGGTGAACAGTTTCCGGCCGAACTTCGGTGTCTCGACGATCAGCGGGTGATCCCCGTGGGCCCAGTAGGAGGCCCCTTCGTCGAGGGCGTAATTTTTTACCGGCACATCCTTGCCGAGGGTGCCGACATTGAGGGCGGGACGGAACGGATCCTCGGCGGTCCAGACCCCGAGCCCGGCCCCGGTCTCGGGCGAGGCCTGGAAGTTGGCCGACTTGTAGTTCCCCGCCCAGGTGAAGGAGCCGGCCCCCTGACTCCCGATATTGCCGGTCAGCATCAACGGGAGAAGCGTCGCGCGATTCACCTCGGTCGCATGGAACCAGTGGTTGATCCCCTCACCCATATGGATCGCGACCGGCTTGATCGCCGCAAAGTCCTTCGCCAACTGCTCAATCAACGCCTTGGGCGCCTGCGTGATCTCCGCCACCGTGTTGAGGTCGTAGTCCTTGAGGTGGATCTTGTACGCCTCCCAGAGCGTCATCGCCTCGACCGTCTTGCCGTCGGCCAATTTGACCGACCCTTTCCATTCAAGAATTGGCTCGATCCCCTTCTCCCTCAGGTGATTGCCGACGTCGTCGCGGGTCACTGCCTTGAATCCGTCGGCGACACGGACCACATAGTCACCGAGCTTTTCGTACTGCTCGGCCTTCAAACCCTGCTCCTTGAAACTGGGCCCTTCGGACGATAATCCCGGTTGATAGCCGGGGAACAGGTCGGCGGCCTGGAGTCGTTTCAGGTTGTCGGTCCGGACGATCAGCGGGAGGTCGGTGAATTTTTTGACAAACTCGGCGTCGTACAGCTTCCGGTCGATCAGCAGTTTTGCGACCCCGAGAAAGATCGCCGCATCGGAGGCGGGCCGGACCGGGATCCAGTAATCGGACTTGGTCGCGGGCGGACTGTACTCGGGGGTGATCGTCACCACCTTTGCCCCTCGCTCGATTGACTCGATGAACCAGTGCGACTCCGGCATCTTGTTCTCCACCAGATTCTTGCCGCACTGGATATGGAGCTTGGTGAATCGGAGGTCGTTGAAGTCGCAGTCGGAGGTCTGCAGGCCATGCACGAACGGATAACCGGGGGCCTGATCGCCATGCTCCGTGTAATTGTCCCAGCTCCGCCCCCCCTTTGCCTCCTTTTCGCCCACGCCGCGGATCTTTGCGTCGGCCAGCGCCATCATGTTGGAGAAACGGTACATCCCGAACTTTCCGATCACGCCCAACAGACCCATCCCGCCGCGGAACTTCAGGGCCCGCATCCCGGCCCCCTCCATCCGCTCGATCATCTCCGGGACGTAACCTTCTTCTTTGAGGCGCCTCATTCCCTCATCGCCGCTGTACTGTTTGGCGATCGCGACCATCCCGGAGGCGGCGAGGTCGAACGCCTCGTCCCACGAGACCACCTGCAGTTCGTCGGTCCCACGGCTGTCAAACTTGTATTTTGTTTTTAATTCCGGGGTCAGGTAGGGGAAGCCGTCCCTCGCCCACTCGCGCCACCCCTTGCGGACCAGCGGATCCTTCAGCCGGTTCGGTCCGTACATCCGCTGGGCGAGGGTAAACCCCTTCGGGCACATCCGCGGGTTCCAATTCGGGGAGGCCTTGTTGCCGTAGAGGTCGCCGTACCGCTGAACGTCGTAATTCTGCTCGGTGCGGGTCAGGATCCCGTTCCGGACAAACGCCCGGACTCGGCAGGCATGGGTGTCGTTTGGGGAACAGACAAAGGTGAACGACGAATCGTACCGGTACTGGTCCCGGTAGACCTTTTCCCAATCCCGCGCCGGGTAGAAGTCGAGGGGGTTGTCCACCCCGACGATCGGTTTCAGGAAGGCGTAGGCGGAGGAGGAGAGAAACGCCGCCGACGCGCCGCCGATCCCGGCCCTTTTCAGAAATTCGCGCCGGTTGATCGGTTTCATGATAGCCCCTTCATTATCTTTTCATTATCCATGCAGGTTCTCGAAGAAGAATGATCCGAGTCATTTTGCAATATGATCTTCATCAGGTCGAGACGACAACCCTTGAAGAGATCCGCAGATAGGCTAAAAGGGAGTGATGAAGGTTGATCGCCTGATTCTGGGGGGGGGACTCGCCGGCACGACCCTGGCGGTCCATCTGTTCAAACAGGGAGTCGAATTTCTTCTGCTTGAATCATCACCGCGACTCGGGGGAAAGGTGGAGACCCATTGGACCCCGGAGGCCTGTCTGGAGATGGGCCCCAACTCCTTTAGCAATCAATCCGATGAAATCTTCAGGTTGCTGGAACTGCTGGAGATGGATGCCGATTTATTGAAGGCAAACGAGGCGGCGAAAAATCGCTACATTCTCAATAAGGGAAAGACGGTCCGCCTTCCCGGAAAACCGACGGAGATATTCACGACCGAGGCGCTTTCCCCTCGGGCCAAACTCCGGTTTCTCTCGGAACTCTTTTATGTTCCTGCCAAAGAGAGGGAGGAGGAATCGGTCCAGGAATTTTTCACGCGCCATTTTGGCAAGGAGGTGGCGGACCGATTTGCCGACCCGTTCGTCTCCGGGATTTTTGCGGGAGATCCCGCCAAAATCTCCCTGGCCGCTGCGTTTCCAACGATGGCGGAAGCCGAACGGCGCTCCCGATCGTTGATCCGCTACCTGATCACCCAACGGAGGACCGCCAAGGCAACCCCCCAATCGTTCCAGTTAAAAAAAGGGTTGGAGTCGATCTTCCACCGCGCCCGGGAAAAACTGGGTCCCGAACGGATCCGGATTTCGGAACAGGTGAGGGAGGTTGTCCCGGAAGGGAGGCAGTTTCGGGTCATCACGGATCGGGAAAACTACACGACAAGTCAGGTCTATCTGACAGTCCCGTCTTATGGCGCGGCCCCGTTGGTACCCCGAAGGACCGAACTTTCCTCCTTGCTACAACAAATCGACTATGCGCCGGTGGTCACCTGTCATTTAAGGGTCTCCCGTGAGGAATCGTTCTCCTTCAACGGTTTTGGAATCCTGCTCCCCTCGCTCGAACAACGGGGGATCCTGGGGGTGCTGTGGAATTCCAGCAGTTTTCCGGATCTCTATCCGGATAAAGGACATCATTATTTGACGGTTTATCTGGGAGGTGACCGACACCGGGAGATTTTGGAAAAAACCGATGAAGGGATTCGCCGGATCGCCGGGCGGGAGGTGCAAGACCTTTTTCACCTCAAGGGAGAACCAACCTTCATTCAGATGAAACGGCACCCCCAAGCGATCCCTCAGTACCGCCTGCACCATGGAAAAATTATCCGGGGGATCGAGCGGGCATTGACCGATCTTCCTGGATTAAAACTGGCAGGAAATTATCTCGCCGGGATCAGCATGCCCTCGACCGTCGCCCAAGCGGCCAGTCTCGTTACTCAGAGATCCCAATCCGTCAATCGCTGAAGAGTGCGAACATTCTGATTGGCCCAGTCCTGAATCTTTTGGACCTCTTTCCCCTTAGGGTCGAGGTGATGAAAGCGGCGCTGCGGCAGGAGGAACTCCGTGACGGGGGTTCGTTTGGCTGGATCGGGCGAGACATGCCGGACCGCGCCCGGTTTCCCCTTCTCCTTTAAGAAGGTCGGAAATAATCCGGTCTCGGAGGCCAGTTTGGCGAGCCGGATCGTCTCCCCCTCTGCGAATTTCCAGCCGGCGATGCAGGGGGAGGGGACAAAAATCACGGAGGTCTCCGGAGAGGCGAGCGCCTTGTCGCAAGCCTCCGTAAAATCCTTCGGAAAGGCGGGCGAGACCTGCGCCACAAAACCGGCCCCCGCCATCAATGTTAAACCAATATGGTTCATCGGTTCATTCAGGTTGCCCGGGATAAACTCTCCCGGCGGGGTGGTGGAGGTTTCCGCATAGGGAGTCGCGGTGACCGCATATTGAAACCCGGTGTTGGCGAAAAACTCGTTGATCAAGACAACGATCGTGATCCGCGAGCGCCGTTGAATCGTGTGCAAGAGAGAGCGGAGCCCGATCACGAGCGCCCCGCCATCCCCGGAGTTGGCAACCACCTGAACCGGCTTGCTCAATGCCCCCAACTCCCAGAGGAGGTCGGCGGTATCCCGGACCCCTTCCGCAACGGTTGGGGCCGACTCGAAGACGTTGTGGAGGATCGAAAAAGATTTTTCAAAATGTTCCGGCGATTTCTCTCCCCTCCCCCAGGAGATCACATCCGGCCAGAACAGGGTCGAGACCTCGCCGCAAAAGGTCCCCATCGTATAAATTGTCTTGATCCCGTTATCCGTGGCGCGACCGATGTTCTGAAAGGCGATCGCCTCCATGCAACCGACGCAGAGGGTGGAACCGGGTTGAAAACAACTCTCTCGGGTTGCCATTTCTTTGTACGGAACGACGGGGCGTCGGCTCATAACGAAACCCCCTGATGGACAAAGCCGCTTTGTCCTGCCGGCATTCGCGGAAACAGCTCGAGAATCTTTTCCCAAGAGGAATAAGAGATGTCCGCTCCTCCCAAACCGGCAAACAGACCAACCGTTTTAACCGGTAGACCGTTGACCGCGTCGGACACGAGCGAGGTTAAATGACCCCGCTCGGAATGAAAGGCGTTATTGACCACCCCCAACACCTCTGCTGAACCGATTGCCTTGCGAAACAGCGCCGCCGGAAAGGGAGTCAGCAGGCGGATCACGATCAAACCGATTTTGTCCCCCTTTTTTCTCCGCTGGCGGATCACCTCGAGGGCAGTGCCAGCATCCGGTCCCATCGTCACGAGGACCGATGAGGGGTTCTCCTCCAAAAAGTAGGTTTCAAAAGGTTCCAATCCCGGCCGGTGAAAACATTCGGCAAATCTTCGGGAAACCTGTTCCATCCTTTGCACCACATTCGACATCCGGTTTTTTTGCTCCCATTTGAACCCCTGAAAGTGGGCGCTGGTCACGCAGTTGCCCATCGCGGTGTCGCCGTCTATCAACCCCGGCAAGGGGCAATGCCCCGGAAGCAGGTCGTCCTGAAATTCATGGATCTTTCGATCCGGCTCCACCATGAAAAGCTCGCTTCGGTGACTGTCCTTGATACCGTAAAAACCGGGCATCGTCGGGATCAGAATCTCCGGGTCCATTCCGATCACCGGCAATTGAATGAGGGTGTCATAGATCTGTTGTTTGCCGCGGCAGACCACCTGGATCCAACCGTCGTCCCGATGGGCGAGCGCATCCGACGGATCCCCCTCAATACAAAGCGGATAATTGGCGGTCGCCCGATAGACATTGATCAACATCACGTTACCCAGCCCGCTCGCGCCGATCGAACGTGTCGTCTCGGTCATATGATCGAGACCGACCGAGGAGGTCGCGGTGATAAAAAGGAGATCGCGGCAGGCAGCCGCCGCCCCAGCCAGGTAATCGGCCACCGCATGTTCCGCCTCCAAAAGTTTCACCCGCTTGGTACTCACCTCCCGACCGTTCGTCTTGACAACAAAATGTCCGGCATTAATCGTCGCCGCGATCGTCTCCAACCATTTGGTGGAGGGGGTAATCGGAAATCCGGGATAGGTCGGCGATCTCCAGAATTGCAAACAGGCAAGAGCTGCGACCTCGTTCCCATCCTTTTGCAACCGCTCTTCCTGCTCAAAGAGCGGGCGGTGTTTGGCCTTAAGTGAGGCGAGATCGAATACTTCCGAAAATGAATGCCCATATTCAACCATGGACCGACTCCTCCCGAAACAGCTCCACCGGACAGACCTCGATGCACTCACGGCAGAGCTTGCAAAACTGGTTGATGTTCGCCCCGGTGACCCTGACCCCCTGTTTTTCATCCGGCGTAAATTGAATAATCCCCTCCGGGCAATTAACAATGCAGAGACTGCAACCGTTGCAACGAGCCTCCGGGTCCTCAAAAATAAGTCGCTTGCCGACTCGGGCGTAATTGGCCGTCTTGTTCTGAAGGCTCGTCCGGAGGGAACTCTGGGCCCCGGTCGGATAATCTCGATAACCCGGAAACGCCGGCAACGGGTGGCTACGACCCCCTTTCCCCTGAACTTCCGCCGAACGAACCGCCTGGAGAGAGGCAAGAAAACAGTTCTGGTTCGCCTGGGTCATCTTCGGCGGCAATCTCCGCTTTTCCCCGATCTTGCGAAGGGCCTGCAGGATCTGCTGAACCGAAACCAACGGGAGCGCCTGAGTCAACGCCGCCAGGACCGAGATATTCGGGATCGGATGCCCTAGATACTGGGAGGCCAGTTGATCGGCCGGCACAGTGAAGAGAGAACCGGTCAAATGAAAAAGATCGGCGACCTCTTCCGGAGTTCGTGGGCTGTTGACGACAAACACCCCTTTTTCCATCCCGCTTGCAAAGTCGATCTCCTCGCCGGTTTTTTCGGTCACTAAAATCGCGACGTCCGGCCTTTCGATCTGGCAAGTCACGGTAATGGACCCCTTGGCAATCCGGGAAAAACCACGCACGTTCGCCCCTTTTCGTGCGGAACTGAACAGCGGCCATTCCTGAACCTGATAAATCCCTTCCAGCGAGACTGCTTCGGCAAAGGTCTGCAGGATCATCACCAGTCCGCTTCCCGCCTTTCCATCGGCACGGATGTCCAACGTTTCCCCTTGCTCCAGCCTCTGGAGGAGATTCAAATTCACAGCTCCCCGACCTTTCCCTTCTCCGCCTCCAGCAGGGCAATATGTTCGGTCTCTTCGGCCGCCAATTCTCGATAAAGACGCTGCTGAAATCCCGCGGGCAGGAGA